>NZ_CAADGZ010000066.1:0-17902 GCF_900696675.1 uncultured Candidatus Kuenenia sp.
CAACGCCGAGCTTACGGTCTACGAGACGAAGAATATCTTCGACTCAAAATCTTGGCCTGCATGCTGCCTGATATCTAACACAAAGCAATTTTCGCTCATTTTTACCCACTCGATAGGGAGAAGACCCAAATTTCTTATCCAAGAAATCAATGGAACAAGCCACGCTAAAGCCCCCAATACAGCTAAAGAATCATAAAAATCCATCTTATTATGTGTACCCATACTGGTTTGGATGTATAGTTTGAAACTTATAAATACCCACCCGCCTTACAATTTTATTACGCATCAATTTCCAACTTTTAAATCAAAGCGACTCCCACAACAGTAATTAAATCTTTTCCACGTACTTCTTATAAAACCGAATTATCACATTTATATTTCTTTTACTCCTGACCAAGTAAATATTCACATCGTAAGAGTGAACTATCTCGTTTCTGAAAAGGATAAAGAATTTACAAATAACAAGTTATCTTCTTAAAACGAAATAATTGGAATATAGTCCAACCCTTTATCGACTAATACTTCAGATATATAATTGATTCGACTAGGAGGTGTATCATAAAGAATTATCCATGTTACCCATTCCCTTGAATAACCAGCACATTGACCAATACAACGATCCATTTCAGATTTGTTGGGATTATACTTTACTTCAAGGGCTAACACACCACCAATCAAAATATCTGGTTGCCCAATTAAAGTATTTGGTGTAAGTTCAATTTCAAAATCTGTATATTTAGTTAAATATTCAGCCAAAACATCACGGAAATCATCTTCATCTTCCATTTCATCTAAAATCTCTAATTCATTCAATAGCTCATTAATTTTGTAACATGCCTCATTCACAAAATCCGGGCTTTCACATTCGGCTCTACTTTTCTTACTTTCTGCAATCTTAGCAGATTTCCACCAGCTTCCAGCAAGCACTCCAATGACACCAGCAAGAATGAGTTTAGGGATGTGTGATTTATTGTCGTCACTCATATGATACTTTAAAAATTTCACTTATTGACATATTTCTCTTTATAAGAACTATTTTCACTAAACACAGACAAACAATTCCTGTTCAAAGCGCACAGGAACAGGGTTTGTCTGTGCCACCCAATTTTTCCAGTTAATCCAGTCAGGAATAATCATAGCTTTTTCAGGTCTTCCATGATTAATTCGTCCAATCCCTTGTGAAACCTCATATTGTCCTCGTAGGTAAACCGTGCCCAGTTTAAGAAGCAAATGTAAACTTCTTCATCTTTCTCATAGACAGGTTCACCATATTTCCCGATTTGATACAGTAGCAAAGGATTTTTTAAAGAACCGCCTGCCCGCCGATGATCATATAAGGGATCATATCCTGATCCAAACTCACAGCAATTCTTTCAATAAGTTCTTTAAACACTATTGCTCACTCGGGCAATTTTTATATCTACTTCCAGCCCATCCAGCGGGTCTTTCAAAGGGATTGCGTTGAGATAAACCGCCTCCTTATACATTCCTTCAAAGATTTCCATGTTTTTCTGATAGTCAGGTTTTTCTTTTTTAAGGCTTCGTTCAAACTGCTGGAGTAGTTTACTATTTTTAACCATATTCAATTTATCATTATCCAATTTGTTTCAGCCGCAATGCGTCACAATTGCCGCAAATATCATTCTGGTTTTTGCGAAAATACTGCATATTTTCACTATTCCAGATTTCGTCAATGTCTTCTTTTAAAATATTGCCGACTTCATGCCTGGGAAGGTCGCAGCATGGCGTAACCCTGCCGTCAATGTTAATATACAAGTAATCATATGGCTTAGGGCAATATTTATCAAACCGGTACATTGCCGGACGCATTTTTTTATAGAGGAAACGGAACAAAATATTGTCAAATGCGGTATAATTGTTGTCCACCTGTAATCCATATTCACTGGCTATTTGCTCCGATTTCTCATAAATTTCCAGTTCTTCTTTTAAGCCAGGCCTTTTAAAACCGCTTTTATCCATAGGCATATTTAACCGTATTAAATAAACACGGTCTGCGCCAATTTCTCCCGCCAAACGAACGGCATCCAAACACTGTTTCTCATCGTGCATGGTAATTTGTATGGTAACAACAGGAATGGGTTTTGTACCCCGCAGTTTAACAAGCGACTCTATATTCTTTTGCACTACCTTGCTGGACGGATGTCCCTCTTTTGCGCCAGATTCATCATCGATACTATCCAACGAAATGGTAAGTTTATCTAACCGTATTTCTATGAATTTTTCTGTATATTGCGCCAGCAATAAACCATTCGTCGTTAATCCGACTTTATGCCCTTTGTTTTTTGTATAGGCAATCATTTCCATTAATTGCGGATGCAACAAAGGTTCTCCCCAGCCGGTAAGCGTAACGTTATAACGGGAATCAATCCTGTCAATGATATGTTTAAAGAGGTCAAAAGGAATGTCTTTTTCCGGCAGGTTGAATGTCTCTCTCGGGCACATACCGCAGCTATAATTACAGCGGTTGGTAATTTCTATCTGAATACGTTCCGGTCGTTCCGGAAAGATATAAAATGTTCTGCCAAATATACCTTTTACCAGATAGAGGGGATTTATGAAATACATTTGCCTATAATCCAAGGGGGGAGTTTATTTAATTACACATCGGCTCAATCTTTCCGCTTCATCAACGGAAAAACTATCCGTTACATTATCCATTTCTTCATTAACGTTTGTTGGATAATCACTGGTGAAACAAGCGTTGCAGAAATTCTGCCTCGGCTGTGTGGTACAGCTCATCATTCCTTCCACGCTAAGATAACTCAGGCTCTCTACATTCAAAAATTTTCTTGTCTCTTCAACCGTTTTATTGGCTGCAATAAGTTCGCCTTTTTGCTGAAAATCAATTCCATAATAACAGGGATGCCTGTGGGGCGGACAACTAATCCTCGCGTGTATTTCCTTCGCACCTGCTTTTCTTAATAAACCAAACCTGGATTTCGAGGTAGTACCCCGCACAATCGAATCATCTATTACAATAACACGTTTCCCAGCCACTGTCTCTTTCAGCGGATTTAATTTCAGCTCGACAAAACGATGTCTCATATCTTGCTGAGGCAGGATGAAAGTCCTTCCAACATAATGGTTTCTGATAAAACCTCTGTCAAAAGGTATTGATGCGGCGTGCGAATATCCAATTGCTGCGGAATTTCCCCCTTCCGGCACGGAAATTACCACGTCAGCATCAACAGGCGACTCTTCCGTAAGCTTCGCGCCTAATTTCTTACGGAACAAATGGACGCTTTCCCCGTACACGCTGCTATCGGGTCGGGAAAAATACACCAATTCAAATATACAGAAGGCATGTTTTTTTTGATTACTATAAAATTCACTGCGAAGGCCGCCTTTACTTATAGAGACTATTTCCCCCGGCTGCACATCCCGAACGTATTCTGCGCCGATCTGGTCAAGGGCACATGTTTCAGAAGCAAAAACATATCCGTTATTAAGTTTTCCCAAAGAAAGCGGCCTGAAGCCATACGGATCACGTACTCCAATCATCTCATTTGGGGTTAAAATCAACAATGAAAATGCCCCTTTCAGTTGATTTAATACGCCTGGCAGCCCGCTTTGCCTTGAAACCGAAGGCTTCGCCATCAGGTGCACAATTACTTCAGTGTCAGAAGTTGTATGGAATATCGACCCATTTCCTTCAAACTCATCCCGCAGTTTTTTTGCATTAGTCAATTGTCCATTATGGGCAATTGCCACTTTCCCCCGATAATAATCCACCAGCATAGGCTGTGCATTTTCAATATTGCTCGAACCAAAAGTAGAATATCGCACATGCCCGATCGCAACGGGGTTTTTTAAGAATTTAAGCATACGAGCATCCAGGGCGTCACTGATCAACCCCATTCCTTTACGGCAAATGATATCTTTGCCATCCGTTGAGGCAATCCCGGCGCTTTCCTCCCCACGGTGCTGTAAAGAATATAACCCATAATACACCTTCTCAACAGCATCTTCACAGCCGTAAACACCAAACAAACCACAATGTTCTTTTATGTAACCCATTTATCTATAAGCCCGTTAAAATTGTTAAGTATTTTATAAAAATCCATTTACGATTTTAAATTTACGAATCCTCCCTTTGAGGGAGGGCATCTTACGATTCCTTTGAAATTCCATACACAAACCAGTATTATATAAAATATTGCTTAAAATGAGGAAAAAGAGAAAAACGCTGTTCTTTAATGCTGACATTTTTCCGTACAGGGCAGGAATTGTGGCATTGGAATATTATCCTCTGCACAATTTTTTTAACAATAATCAGTTGTTTTGTGTCATTAATATGCGTCAATTTGTTTTGAAGATTGTTCACTAAGAGATGCAAATAATTGAATTTTTCGGCAGGTTTGGTAACGAAAAGAAATTATATCAAACATACGTTTAGTGTCAATATTATAATTATGTCTCAGGAGCGGGTACATGAAGAATAGTACGATAAAATATAAAAAAAGATTTTCGGATGTCCTCCTGTATGTCATAATAAGCCCCACGCTGGTACGGAAAAACGGAGGAAACATCCTGCAGGAAGTTATCCGGGGTGGCGCAGATGCGGTACAACTCAGGGAAAAAACAATGCCAGACAATGAATTCCTTGCCATTGCAAAAGATTTCAGGGAAATAACCGGACAAACAAATACACTATTTATCATAAATGACCGGGCGAAAATCGCCGGAAAAGTAAATGCAGATGGATTACATATCGGGCAGACAGATATGAACATCAATAACGCACGCAAAATCATTGGAAATGACAAAATAATCGGACGCTCCACACACAACATATTCCAGGCACGCCTGGCAGAACAGGAAGGCGCTGACTATATTAGCGTTGGTCCCTTATTTTATACCGCCACAAAATCCCATGAGCCCCCCGTAGGCCTACGCTATTTGCAGCAGGTACGTCAGGAAATTTCTCTTCCTTTTGTAGTGATTGGCGGCATTACCGCCAACAACGCGGCTGAAATAATACAAGCGGGCGGAAACAGGATTGCTATTTGTTCTGCAATTATTTGCAGTGAAAATATAACGCAGGCAACACGCACCCTTAAAGACCTCTTAGTCAAAAATAATCCCTTTTCAGGACAGGAGAAAAAATTGCCTTTATAAAAAAACCGGAAAATATTTCACCATTGATGTTTTTTCCGCCGCCACGAAATGCAGGAATGAAGATTTCAATGCAAGGCTTGAATAATATCATAAGTGTCTATTTTTGAAACAATTAAAAAATATTTCCAACCAAATGCCACGGCAATACCCTGCCGGTACTATTTAAGGCATTCTATTTGCTTCACTATTTTGGTATTATTTTCCTCAGTGTAGGAGCCGAAGCATTTGCTATAAATTGTCATAAATGCGCTCCAGCCAAAACTGACAAATGCTTCGCCCCTACAGATAAGATTTTACATTAATTAAGGAATACACCATGCAGAAATTTTTATTTTTACTTTCTCTGTTATCTTTTATGCTCTTAACCTGCCTTGGTTGTGAAAGCATTATGAAATCTTCGCTTTCAACGGAACCACCGTCCCCTCCACCCAAAAGCAGTGGCTATCTTACAGAAGGGGCTACCGTAAAAATAGATACCGGCTACAAAACCAATAGACTCTCTATCCTGGAACAGCTTGATCAGGCAAACAAAAACCTTACAACGGAAAAAGAAAAGGTCGCTTCACTCGAAAAAGAAATAGCAGAGCAAAGGGAAATTCGCAAGATGCTTGAATACAAGATTGAAGAAAACGAGCGGCAATTGCAGTTTCTGGAAACACTTCAACAGGAAAATGAACAACTTAGAAAACAACTTGTGAACGCCCGGGCGCCTTATGAGGATAAAATTAAAGAACTGACCCTGGAATTAGCCAGGTCAAGGCTCGAGGAAACAAAAGCGAAACAAGAGCTTGTTGGCCTAAAAATAGAATTACTGGTGGATAAAAAGAAAAACCAGTAAATGACGTGTAAATCTCTTGAAAAATAGTGTAGGGTGGAGTGAACAGTCGGCAGTCGGCAGTCGGCAGTCAGCAGTCGGCAGTCAGCAGATTGCAGATTGGAGATTGCGGATTGTGAACAGCCACTATTTTTTATAACGCATCCGGAGGTGTTTGTGTATCGTAGAATCAGCGTAAGTATCATATTTTTAATCCTTCTTTCCGGTTGTATAAGCAGCCCTAAAATTACCCGGTATTCAGGATTGAGTTATAACAAATCCGAAGAATTAAGGGTAACCCATTTGCAACGGGTATTGCTTTTGCCCTTTGAATACACCATCGACCGGGAAGCCGTTATCGATGAAATTGCAGAGGCATTTTCTGTAGAGCTGAGGAAAATAGGCAGGTTTGAAGTTGTTGTGCTTGAAGGAAAGGCAAAAATGTTATCGGAAAATAAGATATGGGATAAAGGGTCTATCAACCTCAACACTGTATTGCAATTAAGGAAAAAATACGACGTTGACGCCATTGTTTTTGGCGCCATTACTCACTATCGTCCCTATGAACCAATGCTGCTTGGTGTTAAAGCAGGAATGGTTTCCACCGATACCGGCACAGTTCTATGGAGCGCGGACGGTGTATATGACAGCAACGAAAATGAAGTCGCAGAACTGGTAAAATATTACTTTGAAAGCACCCACCAAAAAAGCGCTCTCTACGGCTGGAAGCTTATCCTGCTTTCCATGAGACGTTATTCTCAGTTTGTCGCCAACCAGATTACAAAGACGCTATTATATTAAAACAGAGACAACGCATGTGTTGTCTCTACATATCAAATTCCCACCTTTTCAATCTGTGCAATCTGCGAAATCTGTGGTTTCCGCTTTTTCATCATCGTAAATCGTAAACGGAAAGAATTACCTGCTCATAGGAAAAAAAGCCCCCTTGTTTCCTCCTCGTTTTCCCTAATCCACAAAATAGTCCTAAAATTTTTCATGTAATTTTATATCTCCGGACAAAATATTTTATTACCTGAAAAATACCATTAAACCCGCGATTTGTACTCAGGGGTGTTTCCTCCGGACAGTCATAGTATCAGGGGTTGCAGGAATAAACCACCGCCAACATGGGAAAGGCGTCTTAAGGCTTATAGCGCTTTTTTCTCTATCAAAAAGAACTGAGTATGAAAGGATAAAAACCGTGCATCCCCCCGCTCTTTTCCCTGAAAAATAATCATGGCATTATTCTTGCTCATGTTCACATACAGGAATTTCAAACTGTTCATGCAGTTGCAAGGCGTGCCTTGCCACTACAAAGAAAAATGATTTTTCCGTGTATTCCGTGTGTTCCGTGGTTGTAGCACTATACTCATTTTAACCAAAAAGGGAAGAAAACATGTCTGCAATACTCGAACTTTTTAACAGCGGCTATTCCTCGCCAAAGATGCTCAATGAAGCACGGCAAGACGCAAACAATGCCAACATCAGCGCTAATGGTTCAAATACTGGTTTCGCCGATAATGAAGTAGAAGACCTTGCAGAACCGTTTGAAGAATTTCTTACACACCACACTTCCCCATCCGCAAAAAAGCCAGAGGGGAAAAGTGCAAAAAACGCCCTTGAAACCCTTTCAAAAACAATTACTGAAAAAATCGCTGAAGGCGAAGAACCGGAAGGCGACACGATTTTTGCAAACATGTTAAATCCAGATGCTCTGGCAAATACAATAATCAACGTACTTCAGGGAAATGCAAACACTGCGGAATCCGAAAAACTTTATAATTTTTTTAATACACTTACCGCAGAAAAGGCATTGTTTTCTGATACTGATAAAGGGGAAATACTTGCCGCATTGAAACAGTTATTAAACGCACTGAAATCCCCCCCCTATCCCCCCCAAAGGGAGGGGATTAAGTTGCTCAACACCTTAACGTCATTCTTTCAAACAAACCCCTCAAAGAACGATGGCGTTTCTTTGCAATCAGGTGTATTTGCAGAAAGGCATCTCCCTGCTTTTGCCGGAGAGAGTATCTCTTTGCATCCAAATATACTTGCGGATAACGAAGGAAATACAAAAAAACACCTCCCGGGTGGTGATACACGTTCAACCCTTTTAGAATCATTCATTTTTAATGCCAATACTAAGGGAATGGCCTCATCAGGGAATTCCTCGATAACAAATATGCCGCCTGCTGCCGGCGAAGGTGTTGTTTCGCAGTTGAATGGATTGTTCAACAATTATGAGGGGAATATTACCGTATCAGAGATTTCTCTCACGGATTCAAAAACAAGAGAGGCACACAATGCGCTAAAATCCCTCCTGCAAACAATGGTAAACGAAGGCAGGAATAGTGCATTCTCGTTTAACACCCCTATGGACGCCGGTATTTCCATGCAGGAGTTTGCAGGATTAACTATGAACAGGGCGTCAAAAACCGCTGAAACACTGAAGACATTTTTGCAGCATACCACAGGGGAAATCAATGGATTCGCACATAAAATAACAAACGACCCTAATAATTCCGCGGGAAAGAATGAGGCGAAGGATGCCGGTACAAAAGAACAGGCCGCTTCCCCTCTCAACACATCTTCCGGTTCCGGCTCATTCCTGAGAAATGAGGAGGGGAATTCACCAGGCAATCCTTCACAACAAGGGAAGGATACGTTTGCTTTTGCCTCCAATAATAATCAACATGAAAGGACGCCGGTAAATAACGTACCGTTAAACAACCCTGATTTCCGGCAAAATATATCAGAACCCCTCACTGGTTCAGCAACTACGATATTGTCTTCCGCTGAAAATCAAAAGAACGTTGCGCCTCCTTTGTTCCAGGGCAATACCCCTACCGGTACAAACACCCTGCAAAACAACGTAATGGAACAACTATTGGAAAATATCAAGACGTTACGCAACGGCAATACGTCTGAAATCAAACTACAACTAACCCCCCCCGCGCTGGGTACGGTAAAACTTCATTTCACCGAGGAAAATGATGAGGTCAGGGCAAAGATATATGTGGAAAATGCGGAGGTAAAGGCGGCAATACAAAACAATATCCATCGCCTGAAGGAATCAATCGCCACAAATGGCGTTGAGATACATAGGGTAGAAGTGTATGTACAAAATGAAAGCAAAAACAACCACGAACGGCAATCCCAGGCATATTTTGCCGAAGGCGATTCACCGCGCCGGGACGGGGCCAGAGACGGCAGCCATAAAGAAGAAAACCTTACAGGAGAAAATGAAAATAGTCATAAAGTGCTATCAATTAAAAATAAAATCGCAGCATCATCAAATTTAACAATAGATTACATTTTTTAAGGAGATTACCTATGAGTACTACTAGTACCACAAGTTTAGGCTCTGAAATCACAACGGATAGCTTTCTTACGCTTTTTACCACGCAGATGCGCTATCAGGACCCCTTAGACCCACAGGACAATTCAGAATTTCTGTCACAGTTGGCGCAATTCACCACGCTGGAGCAGACATCGCAGCAAACGGAATACCTTGCTGACCTGTCATCGCTTGATACCGCTTCACTGCAACTGGATCAAATCGGGATCGCTTCCGGATTCATCGGCAAAACCATTACCTACAGCGATGACGATGGAGAAGGAGAATATAGCGGAGTGGTGGAAGGGGTAAAGCTGGAAGAAGACGGAACGGTATCGTTTGTCATAGACGGCGAATCCGTTTCCATATCGAATTTTATACAAGTGGAAAGCACCGCCGCCACCGTATAAGGAGAAACCGAAACTGATTCGGGCGACGGGATATCATCCATAGGCGCGGAGTCAAAATGGAAGATATAAAGAAACCACAGATTGCTTGGCGCGGCCTTTGGCCGCAACCAAATTCGAAATACGAATGTCGAAATATGAAACAAGTTCAAATGACAAAAAACCCAATACTCCAAACTTTACGTAAGCCTCATCTAATCAATGTCTTACGGTTGTGTAGTTTGAAAAACTAGCATAAAAAACAAGAAGTTGATGGATAGTAGTATAGATTACACAGATAAAAAAATCGTAAATCGTAAATCTAAAAATGAAAGGAGGCACACAATGGGCTTAGGAGGAGCATTATACGCGGGTGTAACGGGTATCCGTTCGCACCAGAGCTGGCTGGATGTTATCGGAAATAACCTGTCCAATATTAATACTTACGGGTATAAATCATCCCGGTTGCTGTTTTCCGACCTGATCAGCCAGGATAAAGGGAGCGGCGGGGTTAATCCTATGCAGATCGGCATGGGCGTGAAGGTCGGAAGCATTTCTTCCCTATTTAGCCAGGGAACCCTTGAGGCAACGAACAATGAATTCGATTTTGCCATTCAGGGTGATGGGTTCTTTGTATTGAACGGCGGCAATAAAAACTTCTTTTCCCGGGTCGGGACGTTTGCCACAGACGCCAGTAACCAGCTCGTTGACTCAACCACCGGTTATCAGATATTAGATTCATCCGGTAAAACCATTACCATTCCTTACGGTTCGTCAGTTTCAGCGACAAAAACATCAACGATGACCCTGACCGGTACCCTGGAATCAACACCGTCTAGTTCTTCGGGTGAGGTATTGATATTGTCCAGCGCCCTTACTAGTAGCAGCGTAGCTGCAACCGGAGCAACCACATTAAACGCCTTGGATACCAATACGACAGATTACACCTCTGGAACAGATATAATCACTATCTCTTACACAGAACCTGATGGTACTTCGGGTTCTGTAGATTTTACTTATGGTGCAGCAAACGACGGCACCACGGTAGACGATTTGCTGGCATATATAAATACAAATGCTTTTGGTGATACCACCGGAACGGCGGGTGATGGATCTGCATTTGCCACTCTTTCTTCCAGTGGAAAAATTATTGTAACATCAACCACCGCTGGCGAAGATGAACTCTCTCTTTCGATATCAGATAGCAGCACTGCTACCGGCACATGGACAAATTACAGTTTAAAGGCTTCAACTTATACGACCTCCACAACCATTTATGACTCACAGGGAACAGGACATAACGTAACGCTTTCCTTTATTAAGAAAAATGATGGAGAATGGGATATGCGCGCAAGTATGCCAAGCGCTGACGGCACAATTACCACCGATACCATAAGCGCAATTACTTTTAATGATGACGGTAGCCTTAAATCATCAGGGGATACAACCCTTACCTTTAAATTTGATGGAATAACCACTTCACAAACTGTGAAGTTTAAACTTGGAACATTCGGAAAAACTGACGGTATTTACCAGAGCGGCAAAGGTTCTTCGGTTACCGCATCAGAGCAGGACGGTTCCGAATCGGGTAGTTTCAGCAGTTTTTCGGTGAATACTGACGGCACTTTGTCCGCATTATATTCAAACGGAACATCGAGCAAAATTGCCCAGTTACAACTCGCCACCTTTGGCAATGTACAGGGACTAAGAAGGTCTGGAGACAATTTATATGAACAAACAGACTCCTCCGGAGAACCGCTTTACACAGTCGGAGGTACGGGAAGCGCCGGAGATATATACAATGGATATTTAGAGGCGTCCAATGTGGACATGACGTCGGAACTAACGTCGCTCATCATGGCGCAAAGAGGTTTCCAGCTTAACTCACGTGTTATCAGCACCGCAGACGAGGTACTCGCGGAAGCCGTTAACCTCAAGAGGTAATTTCCAGCCTTTTCGATAATAATTTGGAGCTCCTCTCTCTTTTTCACTTGCCCACAGAGAGAGGAGTTCTCCAAATTAACATTTCCCAATATCCGCTCAATAAATAGAAGAAAACACGTGTCAAGGTAAGCATCTATCAGGTTTATACGGGGAATGTAAATGTATTACCCTTATTTATTGAGCCGATACTGGAAATTGTCATTTGTAGTGCGACGAACCTCGCCGCAATACATGAATTTAGTGGGCTTAGCCATGTAAGGCAGGCAATGCCATGCCCTACCCGACTGGCTATGCCAGCTTAGGGAAAGCAGGGATAACTCAATAACCCTTTTAAAAAATTAAGATGATTTCAAATCCAATTACTTATATCATTATTGATGCGATAAGCGATAATCACAAAAAATACTATAGAGAAATAAATATAATATTCCAGAACAATTATTTTACATTTAAAAAGAGGACTAAAGATGGGAAAAACAATTAAAGCCAGATTTTCCAGGGGAATAATTGAGCCTATGGAGAAAATAGACATTGCGGAAGGAAAGGAAATTACTATAACCATAATCGAAATTCCTTCTGGGAAAGAAGAAGATGCCTTTGAAAAATCCGCGGGAAGTTGGAAAGGAACCATTGATGCAGAAAAATTAATGAAGGATATTTATGCGGATCGCCTTGTATCCACCAGAAATGAACCAAAATTATGACACCCTCATATCTTATCGATACCGACTGGATTATTCATTATCTCAATGGACAAGAAGAGATAGTTAAACGGCTTGTGGCTCTTAGAAAAGAAGGACTGGCCATTAGCGTTATCTCTTTAGCAGAATTATACGAAGGTGTTTATTATTCAACGAATCCTAAAGGAGATAAAAAAGCTTTAGACGATTTTCTAACCGGAGTCTTGATCCTGGGACTTGAAGATGAAATATGTAAAATCTTCGGAAAAGAGCGGGGAAAACTGAGAAAACTTAAAATAGTAATAGGTGACTTCGACCTTTTAATAGCTGCAACTTGCCTTTGTTATAATTTAACCCTTCTCACCAACAATATAAAGCATTTTAAAATTGTGGAAAAGTTGAATATCATTTCCATAAACAAACCTCATAAATAAACGGAATAGAAATACTTTAGCTTTTTGAATACCGCGAATGGTTAATGTTGGGTTTAGCTGTACTCCTCCACCGCCTCTCTGCATAACCATTCAACCACTACCGTTACTCCCATCCCAACCGTGCTAAACCATTAACCATAAATTATGAGCCATGAGCCATGAGCCATTAGCCATTAGCCTTTTCCCTGTAAGTTTTTTCAACAATACCCTCTCACACCAGGAAAATTTATTCACCCCAGACAGGAAATAATTGCCCCCTTCTTTCACAGCATATTGAAAATGTATTATTCCATACCCGGTGCAACGATATTGTAACCATTTGCAAATACACCCCTTAAGCGCACATATCATGCATCATTTTATTTATTCCTGCATTTGGTATTGGGATTGCTACCTTAATGCAGCAACAGAGTTTTTTAATCCTTTTTTTTTGCAACCATGGAGGATAGATAGAATGATTAGCGGCTTATACACCGGAGCAACGAATATGATGGGACAGGGGGAATACCAGGCCGTTATTGCCCGGAATCTGGCAAATGTAAATACCGTCGGATACAAAAAGAATATTGCCGTATTTGAGTCTTTCGTTGCCGGTGCAAAAAACCAGACAAAAGAGGCTTCAGAAGGGACGGGCAGTACTTTAGGAAAAGTGGCGACCGATTTTTCACCAGGGGTGATGCAATTCACCGGCAATGAACTTGACCTTGCAATAAAGGGCGACGGTTTTTTTGAAGTTCAAACCAAAGCAGGGATCGCTTATACCAGAAGCGGACAATTTATGCTTTCCCGCGACAGGACAGTGGTAACCCCTGAAGGTTGGCCGTTGATGAGCAGTGGGGGCCCTATTCAAATACCGGCGAAAGCACAATCATTTACCTTTAAAACAGACGGCTCTGTTTCCGTCGACGGCAAAACGATAAGCAAACTCAATATCGTTAATTTTTTGAACCCTGACGGTCTTAAATCAATCGGTGGAAGCGCTTATATCGCATCGGATAAAGCAAACCCTACCACCGCAAATGGAACGGTTGAGATTGCACAGGGTTATCTGGAAAAATCAAATGTAAACGTTATCGATGAAATGGTAAATATGATTGCCAATATGAGAAGCTTTCAATCCGGCAATAAATCAACTGACTCCATAAACGATTCTTTGAAAAAACTTATCGGACTTGTCTCATAAAAATCTAAGGAGAATATAAAATGTTACGAGCGCTCTACACAGCAGCAACAGGTATGAAGGCACAACAGCTTTTTCTGGACAATGTTTCAAACAACTTATCAAATATTAATACCACAGGGTTTAAAAGGAGCCAGGTCAACTTTCAGGACCTCCTTTACAGCAAACGGTATATAGCGGGTTCTGAGTCTGCGCAGGGTTTCGAGATCCCGGCAGGTATTCAGCTTGGCGGCGGTGTGAGAACAATTTCCATTTCCAAGGTGTTTTCCCAGGGTAATCACGTAAACACCGAGAGAGATTTAGACCTCGCTATCCAGGGGAAAGGGTTTTTCCAAATCCAGCAGGCCGACGGCAGTATTGCATACACTAGAGACGGTTCATTTGAATTAAACAGCAAAGGGGAAGTCGTTACAGCAGACGGATTGCCATTATCGCCCTCTATTACGATTACTGACGCAACGGAAATTTCTATTGGAACCGATGGAACGGTCTATGTGAAAGGGTCAGACCCCAGCGGGACGCTTCAGAACGTCGGGCAAATCATGCTGGCGGCGTTCCCAAATTCTGCCGGACTAGACAGTCTGGGCAAGAATCTCTATCTTGAAACTATGGCATCGGGTTCCCCTATTGTAGCGGTACCGGGAGAACAGGGAACAGGAGAGATTTATCAGGGATTCCTTGAAAATTCCAATGTTGAAACCGTTACTGAACTCGTAAGCCTTATCACTGCACAGCGTGCTTACGAAATTAACTCCAGGGCAATATCTGCAAGCGATGAAATGTTATCCACCATTAACAGTATGGCCAGGTAAAGAATGAGGAACGAAGAATGAGAGACAAAAGACAACGGACGACGTACGATGGACGAGGGATAATTCCCCTCCCTCTGGTGGGGGTTAGGGGGGGGATATTCATAATATTCATAATATTCATAATGTTTGCAATCGTTTCTGTATCCTTTGGACAACAGATTACGGTCGAGTTGAAAGAATCCGTATCACTGCCCGAAAAGGAAGTTACACTTGGCGATATTGCAGACCTGTCATGCAGTGACGCATACCTTTTAAACAAACTGCATAACGTATTTATCGGAAACACCCCGTTGCCTGGCAATGTCAGAAAAATAGAAAAGAATATTATCGCTTCACGTATGCTGGACGCAGGAATAAACCCCAATGAAGTCTCGTTTGGCAGGAATGATTTTACCATGATATCCGTAGAATCATTCACCATTACCGGCGACGAGATTTTACAAACCGCGAAAGAGTTTGTCATCTCAAAGCTTGCATACTCTGAGAGAAACGAAGAAATCGTTGTAGAAGCCGAAAGGCCTCCAAACGATATAATGCTGCCACTGGGCGGAGGAATTATGCGCATAGAGGTTTCACAGGTAAATGCAAACAAAAGCAGCGGCAGGGTTCAGGTAGTGGTACGAATTTATCTTGATGAGAAACAATATTATAAAATACCAATGTATTTTACTATACGGCGTTATGAAGAAATCGTAGTCGCCAACAGGAAAATTAATAGAAACGATATTTTAACCGCTAAGGATATTTGTATAAAACGTATCGAAACAACAAGCATGCCAGGGTTTACTACCATTGACAGTGTAGAACCTCTTTTGGGGAAACGTGTCTTATATACCATTCCTCCCGGCAAACCCCTTACGCAAAACATGGTAGATGATCCCGCAGTGATAAAAAAGGGCGAACTCGTCAAGATTCTTGTAAAAATCGGCAATCTTAGTATTCTCACAAAGGGAGTTGCGAAAGAAGACGGTTACAAAGGACGGGCGATTAAGGTTATGAATTTAGATACGAAAAAGGAATTATACGGCGAAGTGAAGGATGATTGTACCGTGAAGATAATCCTTTAGTAGGGGCGAATAATTATTCGCCCCTACGGCAATTGGCAAATTGCAGATTGAGGGCTGAGGGCTGTTTTTAACAATTGGTCAAAATATTTTAAATCAGAACAACCACTGGCGGAGTCTCTTATGAAAAAGAAAACTATTCCCTATCTTATTGCGTGTTTCACTTGTATTGCACTCGTAACCGATGCTATGGGAGAATCTCTCTGGCAAAAACGCATTACGTTAAATACAAACCTTTATAATGACAACAGGGCAATGCGTATCGGCGACATTGTGACGGTCATGATAAATGAGTCAACGGCAATTACCGGAAAAGAAGATTCCAGCGCAGACCAAAGCACAAGCCATAACATAAATGTGGACGCTTCAGATTTTTCCAAGAAATTAGGGGCATTGCAAGACTATTTACCCAATGTAAAATCACAAACTGAGCACACTTTTGGCGGTACGGGGCAATACGACAGCAGCCGCAGCCTTCAATTGGAAATCACCGCTGTGGTAACGGAAATATTATCAAATGGGAATCTTATTATTGAAGGGAACAGAGAGGTGGATATTAATAAGGAAAAATACAATATAAAGGTATCAGGGATCATACGGCCAATCGATGTAAGTGTGGATAATGTAATTCAATCAAGCTCGATTGCAAATGCCAGTATAAGCCTTGAAGGCAAAGGTTTTTTGACAAATGCCGCCAAACGGGGCTGGTTTTATCGCCTGAAGGAATTTGTATCGCCATTTTAAGCTAGTTACGAAGCACGATTTAAAATCCTAAATTAATAAAAAAAGCCACAGATTATACGTAACACTTTAGTTTTTTGAAAAATGTATTACCTATAAGCTCCGTAGGAGCAGCCTGTTTGTAGCAAAATAGAATATTATAACAGATCGTAGAGACAGGTTTGAAACCTGTCTCTGCAATTAGGAGCGACCTGTCTCTTGTAAATCCATATTAAACAGGTCTGCCTGAATACGGACAGGCCGCTCCTACGGAGCTATTTACCTTATTGAATTTTATTGCGCTACAAACAGACCGCCCCTGACGGGGCTACATGGTATTTTTTCTATAACGGGAATTTTTCAAAAAACTAAAGTGTTACGATTATACAGATTTAATAAAACACAGAAAGACAAATTATCCATTAACAACTTACGGTGAATGCTATGGGAAAAAAACAGTTTACAATAAGGTTTATGTTGAAGTGTGTTATAACGTCTTTTATTATCGCAGGCACAACACTGATAAGCCTCTTTGTACATCACGTACAGGCCGCAGTCAGAATTAAAGATATTGCGTATGTTCAGGGCGTGCGTGAAAACCAGCTTTACGGATATGGCATAGTTATCGGACTTCAGGGAACAGGCGATAACAGTCAAATCTTTAAACTTACCAGCCAAATGGCAGTAAATATATTTGAAAAACTGGGGGTGCTAATGGATGAAAAAGACTTCTTTTCCAAAAACACCGCGGTGGTCATGGTCACCACGAATATCCCTGCATTTGCAAGGCCGGGCGATAAGCTGGACATAACGCTTTCTTCCATTGGTGACTGTAAAAGTCTGGAAGGCGGCGTGCTGCTTCAGACCGCATTGCAGGGCGCTGATAATGAAGTGTATGCCGTAGCTCAGGGCGCGCTTACCGTAGGCGGTTACAGCATCAAAGGCGATGCACAGTCTGTCAGGAAAAACATATCCACTACCGCCCATATTTCAAACGGAGCGATCGTTGAAAAGGAGATTCACACCACCTTTTTGAAGGGGCAGGCACTGAATATTGTGCTGAGAGACCCTGATTTCACCACCTCCACAAGGGTAACAGAGCTTATTAATAATATTTATCCAAATTCTTCAGTTGCGGTTGATGCGGCGGTTATCAATATAAGACCTCCGCAGGGGTTTCAGTCCGATGAGACTATAGTAAAATTTATCTCTACCCTGGAAGAACTTTACATTAAAACCGACAGCGTCGCTAAGATAATTATTAATGAACGCACCGGCACCATTGTTGCAGACCAGCATGTAAGAATATCCACGGTTGCAGTTGCCCATGGAAACCTCAGTATAACGATCAAGGAAGAAAAGGAGGTTTCACAGCCAAATATGCTGGGTGCA
>NZ_CAADGZ010000067.1:0-17847 GCF_900696675.1 uncultured Candidatus Kuenenia sp.
CAACGCCGAGCTTACGGTCTACGAGACGAAGAATATCTTCGACTCAAAATCTTGGCCTGCATGCTGCCTGATATCTAACACAAAGCAATTTTCGCTCATTTTTACCCACTCGATAGGGAGAAGACCCTCTTTTTTTAAAAAATGTTTCATTTGTCCACCTTTATTTTTCCCAAGCAATAAAACAATATAAAGAAAGCTGTCGTACCTATTAGTATTTTAAAAATCAGCGGGATTCTATCAAATCACAGAAACAAAGTCAATTTTGGAACATGTGTTATTCAGACAGTCATGGTTCTTTTTAAATAGTGGAAAAACAGAACATGACGATTATTAAATATATTTTTTCAAATATTTGACGTATGCATTATTTTCTTTTAATTCGCTATATGTTTGCTATATTGAGTTTGTTTGCAGTCAATCAGATGTAAAATTAAAATATCTATTATATCATGAACAACAAGTTTTAAACGGACGGGATGTCAGAATGAATGTGATTGAGATTAAACCTGTTACAGGAAGAATAAACACGATAATTCGGGTTCCAGGTTCAAAAAGTTATACAAACAGGGCATTAATTACAACGGCACTTGCCGACGGAATCTCTTCAATAAATAATGCCCTTTTTAGCGATGATACACATTATATGGCGTCATGTTTAAATTCTCTTGGGATTCCTGTGGAGGAGCGAAAAGACACGAATACATTTATTGTTAATGGCAAGGGGGGGTGTATTCCCGCAGAGAAGGCAAATCTGTTTGTTGGTAATGCCGGGACTGCCATGAGATTTCTTACCGCTCTGCTTACGTTAGGGTACGGGGTGTATGAAATTGGCGGCGTGGAACGAATGGGACAAAGACCTATACAGGATTTGCTGGAGGGTTTAAACCAACTTGGCGCTGAAGTAAAATCAAAACTTGACAATGGCTGCCCTCCGGTCATCATCAGGGGCAAGGGGTTAAAGGGAGGGAAGGCTATAGTGAATGGCGATTTAAGCAGTCAATATTTTAGCGCTTTATTAATGGTTTCTCCCTATGCAGAGAATGATGTGACAATAGAAGTGAAGGGCGATCTGGTGTCAAAGCGTTATGTTGATATGACCATTGATTTAATGGGCAAGCACGGCGTAACTGTTGAAAATATCGGTTACAAAAGACTGTTGGTGAAAAGTGGACAGCGGTACAAAACAATTTCTTATGAAGTGGAAGGAGATGCTTCCGCAGCGTCTTATTTTTTTGCTGTTGCGGCGATTACCGGCGGAAGAGTGCGGGTTGAAGGTGTAGGAAAAGATTCTTTGCAGGGCGACGTCCAATTTGCCGATGTTTTAAAAAAAATGGGATGTCATGTGGATAGGGGAAGGGACTGGATAGAAGTCAGCGGCAGGGCATTACATGGCGTAGATGTTGATATGGGGGATATGCCTGATGTGGCTCAAACATTAGCGGCGGTTGCGGTTTATGTGAAAGGCAAAACAAGGGTGCGAAATGTTAAAAACATGAGAATTAAGGAAACGGATAGAATCGCCGCTGTAGCAAAAGAATTGCGGAAAATGGGGATATCTGTCACGGAATATGAAGATGGTTTTGAGATTGAACCTTCTATGCCGAAACCTGCGGAAATAGAAACCTATGATGACCATCGCATGGCAATGAGTTTTGCTTTGATAGGATTAAAATCAGACGGGATATTTATTAAAAATCCGAAATGTGTCTCTAAAACATTTCCTAATTATTTCCAACTGATAGAAAAATTGCGGGGATAGTTATGCCGCTTATGAAAGAACATGACGAAGAATATATGACGCTTGCATTGGAACTTGCAGAAAAAGGCAGGGGGATGGTTGAACCGAATCCAATGGTAGGCGCTGTCATTGTAAAAAACAATGAAATCGTGGGGAAGGGGTATCATAAGAACTATGGCGGCGCTCATGCGGAAATACACGCGATAAATGAAGGCGGAGTAAATTGCAAAGGCGCAACGCTATATGTAACCATGGAACCATGCGCTCATTATGGCAAAACCGCGCCTTGTGCTGCCGCTATAATTTTGGCGGGAATTGCAAAGGTTGTAACTACATGCGTGGACCCTAATCCGGTTACATCCGGCAAAGGGGTGAAGCAATTACAGGCTGCGGGAATAACTGTGCGCATGGGCGTCATGGAAGATCAAGCCAAAAAACTTAATGCCCCTTTTTTTAAATTAATTCAAAAGGGGATGCCTTATATAATTGTAAAGTGGGCAATGTCGATTGATGGGAAGATTGCCACCGTCACCGGCGATTCAAAATGGATTACGTCGGAAGAATCCCGCCGGTATGTTCATACATTACGAAGTCAGGTTGACGGTGTTATGGTGGGAATTAACACCGTTTTGAAAGATGATCCGCTATTGACGTGCCGCTTTAATGGGGGGAGAAATCCAAAAAGAATCATTATTGATAGCAGGGCCTCGCTTCCCTTAACATCAGCGCTTATCAGGACTGTCCAACAAAGTGAAATAATTATCGCGGTGAGTAAAAACGCCCCCCAAAAAAAAGTTGAGATATTACGGCAATCGGGATGCCGGGTTATAGAAACAAATGGCGATTACGATCATGTTGATTTAAAAGAACTCTTTTTAAAACTGGGGTCAATGCGGTTGACCAATATTATGGTGGAAGGTGGTAGCAAAATAATCACCTCATTACTGAAAGAACGTCTTGCGGATAAAATTATTGTATTTATCGCTCCCATCATAATTGGAGGATGTGGGGATACCTCTCCGGTGCTGGGTAAGGGCGTTGAAAACGTTTGCGATGCGCTGAAAATAAGAGAAGTAAGGCACTATAGATTTTCAGACGATATTGTAGTGGAAGGACTTTTAAATTAAAAAATCTGCGAAGTCTTCTTTCGGAATAAGTATATGTAAATGGTATGTGGGAGAACATCGCCTGTTTACGCAGGTTCTACTGCGCCATCTTCATCATCAAGAGATCTTTCAATTTCGAATTCAATTTCTTTTCTTGGCTCAAGTACTAACTTCTTATATCTCTCTTTGATAAATGATAAACGCTCAGTTTTCTTTGACTGGTTATCTGTGGAATGATTAGCCTCTAAAATCATTTTATTACTTTCTCCCGCTTATAAAATAGGTTAAATCCGACAATCAGAAATAAATAAAAATCGATAAAAATTATATACCTGCAGCACATAATGTCAAGCCTAAATTAACCACAAAAATAAGAAATAAAACACAACAAATGAATATGCCTTCCTGGAGCGATATTAGCATTTAATGAGGGCTTGAAGAGTGTCTGAATTTCTTTGACATTCATTCAGATGCTAAAGATGGTGGTGGAAAATATATTTCACCATCTTTGTAACACTTTATTTTTTTGAAAAAGTAGGGGCGAAGCATTTGCCCGTTTTGGGTATAAACGCACTTATGACAATTTACAGCAAATGCTTCGCCCTTACACTGCGATTATTGGAATTTTTTAAAAAATAAAGTGTTATCAATTTTTAAGTCATATTTTAACTTGACAAAAATTTATCACAACGTAATAATCACATTGCTTCTGTGCTTTGTAAAATGCCCTAATGACGTAATTAGTGGCAAATAATATAAATTTTTTTATCAAGGTTATCTATGTTAAAACAAATTATAGTTCCTACTGATGGTTCCGATAATAGCCTTGCCGCAGCAGATTATGCCGTGAGTATCGCGAAAACAAATGATGGGAGTGTGCATGGACTATTTGTGAAAGATATTAAAATTCTGGCGGGTCCTTTGATTCATGACATTGGCACAAGCATTGGCGGTATGGTTCCCTATGGGACGTTTAATCAAACGGTCAGGGAAATGCTTGATTCTAAGGCAGACGCAGCTTTGAATCAGGTAGAAGGGAAGTGCATACAAGCGGGAGTACCCTTTACCCGTGAAATACAAGAAGGCATTGTAAATCATGAAATTGTAAAATCATCGGCAAATTATGATTTGATTGTTATGGGGAAAAAGGGGGTTCACGCTGAATGGCTGGATGTCTTTCTTGGTTCAAACGTAGAATTCGTTGTGCGGAAAACACATAAGCCCGTACTTATAACGCCTGCAGGATTTAAACCCTTTCGCAACATGCTAATTGCATACGACGGGAGCCTGTTTGCAGATAAGGCATTAGCGATAGGGGCGGAGATGGCACAACTCATGGAATTAAATATGACGTTACTATGTGTTGATGATACCAGGGAAAAAGCCTTGCAAATCTTATCCAAAGCAAAAACTTTTCTCGATGGTCTTAACCTCACACCAAACATTGTTCCAATAGAAGGAAAAGATCATGCAAAGGGTATACAGGATGCATGTAAAGACAACTGCGATTTGTTAGTGATGGGCGCGTATGGACATTCCAAACTACAAGAAATGATTTTGGGCAGCACGACTACAAGGGTAATGAGACATACTGATTGCCCACTATTGCTTTACCGGTAAGTAAGCGTGTTTTATAAATGAGAAAAAAGCATTGGCGATTGTTCCGCATTACGGGATATGTTTCTCGTAGTGAAGAGAACTTCTGTTATTACAAGGTCAATACGGTGGGAAACGTCCTTGTAATTTTGTGACAGGTCTTTTCAGCAATATTTGTATCGAGACTGGGAGCATTCCCGATTTTTTGTGACTTCCGCCATGTTTTAATAAAACGTACAGTATGTTAACCCTGACAGGGTTTCAAACCCTGTCAGGGTTGTTTTGCCCCAACTCCATGAACACTTACAAAAAATCGGGAATGCTCCCATCGAGACTCATCCTTCCATTCATCCGGATGTATCCTTTCCCACCCACCCTCTCACCCGGCAATCATCAATCGTACAAAATCGCAGACTGAAGACTGAAGACTTCGGATTTTACCATTAAATATCAAGTATCATCATCATTTTTTTCTCACATTTGAAATGTAGTAAACGGCAGGAATAATGAAGATGTTTAAGAGGGTGGAACTGAGCAGACCTCCTAATATCACTATTGCCATTGGGCTTTGTATTTCATTTCCTGGCAGGTCGCCGGTTATTGCCAATGGAATTAATGCCAAAGCGGTAGTTAAGGCAGTCATGAGAATCGGGTTTAGCCTGTCTAAAGAGCCTTTAATGACGGTTTCATACAAAGCAACGCCTTGACTCTGCAATGTCTGATAGCGTGAAACCAATAATATCCCGTTACGTGTCGCTATTCCAAACAGTGTAATAAACCCGATGATAGAGGGAATACTTATGATTTTTCCTGTAAACCAAATGCTTAAGACGCCGCCTATCAGCGCCAAAGGCAAATTGAGAAAAACAATGCCTGCAAGCCTGATATTTTTAAATTCCTGATAAAGCAAAAGGAATATGATGAATAAAGCCATTAAAAAGGTGAAGAATAATATTTTTGATGCCTTTGCTTCGCTTTCAAATTGTCCGCCATATTGAATGCGGTAATTTTCCGGCAACTGAACAGTATCATCTATTTTTTCTTTGATTTGGTTTACTACGCTTTTTAAATCACGTCCGGCCACATTGGCTGAAACCACAATTTTCCGTTGTACATTTTCCCGGTTAATGGTGTTGGGGCCTGTTGTTGAAACAATATCAGCTATATAATGTAAAGGGATTTTGGATGTTGAATTTTGAATTTTGGATTGTTGGTTTGGATTGATATTGGTATCAATTAAGACGTTGCGGATATTTTCTATTTTGCCCCTGTTTTCATCATTAAATCGTAATACCAAATCAAAACTTTTGTTTCTCTCAAAAACCTGAGATACCTTTTCGCCTGCAAGGGCAACATCAATGAATTCGGCAAATTGACCTATTGAAATACCATATTTAGCCAGCATATTCCGTTTCGCTTTTATTTGTACTTGCGGAATTTCAATCTGCTGTTCCACGCTAATATCCACAAGTCCGTCTATGCCTTCAATGGTGCGCTCTATCTGATTAGCAACAGAAAACATTTTGGATAAGTCTGTTCCGAAAAGCTTAATGGCAATGTTGGCTCTTGTGCCTGAAAGCATATGGTCAATACGGTGTCCTATGGGTTGCCCGATGGTGATGTTCGCTTCAGAGACAGCACTTAATTTCTTTCGAACTTCCTTCATAAATTCATCCTTGCTTCTTTCCGCCAAAACAAAGGGAGCATCAATTTCAGCGGCATTTACACCTTGTGCATGTTCATCTAATTCGGCTCTTCCCGTTCTGCGTGAAGTAATTGAAATTTCTGGCACCGACAGTAGGATATTTTCAATCTTGTTTCCAATTTTATTTGATTCTTCGAGTGATATGCCCGGCATACTGACAGCATTTACCGTTAAAGTGCCTTCGTTAAATTCAGGCAAGAAACTCCGTCCCAAACCAAACATTAGAAAAATCGCCATAATGAACAACACGATGGATATCCCAAGTAATGTCTTTTTAATTTTCATTATCTTTCCTAATGCGGAATTATAATATCGGTGAAGCCCTCTTTCCAGCCAACTGCCTTTTGCCTGCTTTAAAAGCATTTTGTCGTTGGTAAGCATAAAACTGCAAAGCACAGGGGTGAGTGTTACCGCAACAATCAGGGATGCAAACAGAGAAACGATAAAGGAGATCCCCAGAGGCCGCAACATTCTTCCCTCCATCCCGCCAAGAAAAAACAAGGGGATAAAAGCAACAATAATGATAAGGGTCGCATTAAGGATTGATGAGCGAATCTCTTTTGAGGCATCATAAACTACAACAAGTGTACTTTCTCGTGCTTCATTATTTTTTTGTGCATTTTCCTTTAGACGTTTAAAGACGTTTTCCACATCAATAACAGCATCGTCTACCAATGAGCCGATGGCTATTGCCATTCCGCCAAGAGACATGGTATTGATGGTTAATCCCAAAAATTTAAGGGTGATAATGGAAACGATAAGTGAAAGGGGAATAGCAATCAGGGATATAATGGTGGTTCGGAAGTTCATTAAGAACAAGAACATAATGATAACTACAAAGACAGAACCTTCAATTAGCGCTTTTTGAATATTACTTATGGAAGCCTGAATAAAATCCGCCTGACGAAATATATTGGTGTTGATTTTGATGTCGGAAGGCAGGGTTTTGGCAATCTCTGTAATAGCATTATCAATTTTTTTTGTGAGTTCCAGGGTGTTGGTTCCCGGCTGTTTTGCTACGGTCATAATAATTGCCGGACTTGCTTTGAGTGAACCGTCCCCGATTTTAGGGATTGCTCCGCCTATTTTAACCTCTGCAACATCCTCTATTTTTACCGGCACATTAGCAACAACCTTGATTACTGCATTGCCTATTTCTTCCACGCTGTTTGTTCTTCCAACACCTCTTATGATGTATTCGTTGCCATATTCGTTCATAAAACCGCCTGAGGCATTAAGATTGCTTTCTTTACTTGCCCTCAGCAATTCGTTTAAAGAAATGTTGTAATGTTTCATTTTTTGAGGAGAGGCAAGTATTTGGTATTGCTTGTATTCTCCGCCAATTACAATAACCTGCGACACTCCTCCTGTCGCCAATAACCTGGGCCGTATATTCCAGTCGGCAATGGTTCTTAAATCCATTGGTGTTGTATTTTCCGATGATAAACCGATAAGCATAATTTCACCCATGATGGATGATTGAGGGGCCATTGTAGGGTTTCCGACTCCCAGTGGTAGCTTTTCTGCAATGATTGTCAGTTTTTCACTAACGATTTGTCGTGCCTTAAAAATATCTGTTCCCCACTCAAACTCTATCCAAACAATTGATATTCCTGCGGCAGATGATGACCTTACCCTGCGTACATTGGTGGCGCCATTGACTGACGTTTCAATTTGAAAGGTTACTAATTTTTCGACTTCTTCCGGAGCCATTCCGTGCGCTTCGGTTAACACTACTACCGTTGGCGCAGTAAGGTCAGGAAATACATCAACTTCCATTATGGATGCCGTATAAATGCCAGCTATTAAAAGCAGTGCTGAGGCTGCCATAATCATTAAGCGATTATTTAGGGCGTATTGTATAATTTTATTTAACATGGTAGAAATTTTAGATTTTAGATTTTGGATTTTGGATTTTAGATTTTAAATTTACTGACTGTTTATTTTTTGTTTAAAATTTAACATTCATAATTCAAGATTTCCCCTGGGTAGTTTTTACAATAGCAGTAATAATGTTGATTATAGTTTCAATGTCATTTAATTGAGTTGTAAATTCTAATTTAACCAACTGGCTCTTTTGAAGTAACCTTAACCAGTATCGGGTCTCTCTTGCTTCCTTTGATGCAAGTATCATTTTAGCTGCAAAATCTTTTCTTGAATGTGCTGCAATCGCCTCTTCTATATTTGCACCAATACTTGTTCCACTCCGGAGAATTTGTTTCGACAAAACATATTCCTTTTGTTCAGTCATTTTTTTATACAGCTCGATAATGCTTAAAGCAAAATCAAAGGTTTTCTCAAGTATTATATTGTCCTTTTTCATTGAAATTGTCCTTAATTTAAAATTCAAAATTTTATCAGTGTTCGTGTCCATGAGCAGGCATTTTACCTGACATTGTTGCTAATTTTATTTGGTAGGCTCCTTTAGTGACAACTCTTTCGCCTTCCTTTATACCTGCTAATACCTGTACATTCATACCATCATTGACTCCGGTTTTTAATTCACGCTTTTGAAATCCCTCACCCGATGTTTGCACATATGCAAAGTAATTTCCCTGTTCCTCTATGAGCGCTGAATAAGGAATTACTAAAGCATCTCTAATTACATTGGTTTTTAGAAGCACCTCTACGAATGAACCAGGAATGATTTCACCATTATTGTCAATCTCAAAGTTTACCGGAATATAATAAGCGTTGTTGTCGGCACTTTTTCCATATGAAACGAGCTTGCCGTTTAAGCTGTCAGTGCGGTATATTTTACTGTCATAGGCAGTTATGAAATTCGCTGATGAAATACTGTTGAGTTTTGAGAAATGCTTTTGAGGCACTTCGGCTTTTAAAATGAGTTTGCGGTTTTGGAAAACGATGGCGATGAGTTGCCCGATTCCAACATGCTCTCCTTCGCTTATCACCACATTTTTTATATACCCTTGTATTGGCGACTTGATTTTGTGTCCACCAGCAGTGTAGTTGGTTTCAATAGTATTAAAAGTGGTTTGGGCATTTTTGTATTGGAGTTGTGTTTCCTGAAAGTGTTTTTGTGAAATGATATTGTCTTTCGCCAACTCTGTGGCTCTTTCAAAATCTATTTTACTTTTTTCATAGTTATTTTTTGCTTCTTTGTATTTCGTGTCTAAATTACCTTCTGTTAAACCGGCTCCTGAAATTACAAATAATGTTTCGCCTACATTTACAGCAGAACCGATCAGTTTTTTATTGTTTCCGAATGTTATGATACCGCTGCTTTTTGCTGTTATAGTTATCTCGTCTCCCCGTGCAGGCAAGATTTGTCCTGTGGTTTTGATTATTTCTGTAAAGGGCTGTCTTTTTACTTCCCTATTGGCAAAATCTATCTTCCATGCCTGCTCTTTCAGGTAAACAATTTCTTCGTTGATTGTTTGTTCCTGTTGATGTAACAGTGCGGTTTTTGCGTCAGGGTAAACAGTGATGTTTTCTATCATGATTTTGTCGGAAAATTCCTTAGTACGGATGTCAAAGACCAACTGATATGTGCCGGGTTTTTCAGGATTCAAAGCCAATCGGAATATGCCCGGAGAGGATGGTTTTTCGGCTTTATCCGTTAATGGCCTCTCGTTTCCGATCAGGCGGACTGTTACGGAACCTTCTGTTACTGCTTTGAAATTTTCTCCTAATCGGGTAAAGTGTGCAGCAAACTTTGAGGTTTTCCCTACGATCAAAGGTTTAAACTCTACAAACAGTTCCATTTTGTCTGTGTAGAGGGTGTAAGCAAGCGGTTCAGGCTCTACGTCTGTATGTACTTCGTCTCCGTGCAAATGACCGTGTTCGGCATCAACGTGTTTATGATTGTCATCATTACAGCCCGCTAATAAGCCTGCAACGATGACGAATGAAATGATTATTTTATTCATAAAGAACGTTCTTAGCATGTAAGTATCCTTGTGTAAAAAAGGTTTTTAATTTTTCAGTAATTTAAGTGGTAAATATGAAATTATTTAATATCAGAAATCTTAACTCCGACAAGTCTTTCAATTTCTGTTATTGAAGTAAAAAGATCGTTTAAAGCCTTTAAATATGAAACATTTGCGGTCACCAATGTTCGTTGGGCATCTAATACTTCAAGGAAATCAAACTCACCATGTTCATATCCCTGTTTTGACATCTTCAAAGATTCTTCAGCCTGTGGGACTATCGTGTCAATAAAAGAACGAACCAGTTCACGAGTTGAAGCGTACATAGAATAAGCATTGTCCAATTGAAGTAATAATTTGTTTCTAGCGGCGGCCTCATCATCTTTTGACTTGTGTGACAATTCTTTTGCCTCGATAATATTGCCCTGGTTTCTATTGAAAAAAGGTAAAGGAAGGCTTATTCCAGCCTGGATTGTATCGTCATCTGTTGCTGAAAGACGCTTATATCCTATAGATACATCAATATCCGGGATCATTTTTCTTTTTGCCTCTTTAACCTTTAATAACGAAAGGTTGACAATACTTTTTTGCGCTTGTAACTCAGGATAATTTTTTAATGATAACTCCTCTAGTTTTTCCAATTTGAGAAGCGGCGCATCGGTAACAGGAATAGGAACAAGCTTTTGTAAAGGAGCCCCTGTTGTCCCCATAACAGTTTGCAATCTCTTAGTTGCATTAAACATATTCCTTTCAGCTTCGACTACAGTTGTTTTTGCGTTGGATAATTCAACTTCCGCCTTAAGAACTCCCAACTTTGATATATCACCAACTTTAAACTTTTTGTCTGACAGGTTTTTCAAGCTCATTGCTATTTCAACGGTCTTTTTTGCAAGGTTTAATTCGTCTTGCGCTGTGAGAAGATCAAAGAATGCCTTTTTCGTCTGTGCTGTAATATTCCAGATGGTAGTTTGTACATCAAAGCTTAGGATATTTTTTTCCTTTTTTGCCACATCTGTTCTTAGTCCTCTTTTGCCGCCAATCTCTAATTTTTGCGATAATGAAACCATATTTTGGCTTTGATTTAACCCTATTTCTTCTGTGGGTATCTCTTCTGTTAACAGCGTAATCTCCGGATTTGGCATTAATTGAGCCTGTTTTATCTTTCCTTGGGCAGCACCTACGGTATGTTTCTTTGACATAATGATGGGGTTATTATTGATTGCAATATTTACAGCGTCTTCAATGGTTAGATGTTTTTCTTTCTGTTTGAATTCCAAATCAGAAGCAATCACTAAAGTGGTATTGAAAGATATTGCAAAATGCGTAACGATAAACAGATGAATTGCAATACTTAAAATTTTAAGAAAATTCATTTTATTACTCCTATTTATGGCATGAGACCTTTTTATGTTGACCGGGTGAAAGACAAAGCATGAACAATAAGAGAATAAACAGGCCGCTCCTACGGAGCTAACCAACTGTATGGAATATAATCTCTATCTACTACAAACAGTATGCTCCTGATGGAGCTAAAAGGATAATTTGTTTGTAAAAGTCCCGTAGGGACGAACTGTTTGTAATAACGGAAATTGATTAAATCAATCAAAGCTCCATAGGAGCGACCTGTTTGTCGATGATGCTTCCTTATAGAAAAATAAAGTCGATGAAAATGACGCTATTTTCCGAAAGAAAACAAATTTGCGAACAAAGGGAAATGTGGTAATACGAATTGTTTAGATAAGATAAGCAGAATTGAGTTGGTATATTTTATTGGAGGAAGAAGATTGGCGGAAAGATAAGAAATGGAAATTCTTTGAAGAAATGCAGATAAATAGGTCATCTGGTTGAAGTGAAAAACGAGAAAACAAACATGGTTTAATGGCGTGAATCGTCTTGGCGGAATTGGAATGGTTTGCAGGTAAATAATCGAAAGACAAAATATCCTTTGCGTCTTTATGGTCAGTTTCTCCTGGGCCATGATCTCCGGTGGTATGATGAACATGAACAGTACCGTGTTCAAAATGAAGTTCATGTTCGTGTGTGATAATCTTGCCCATAGTGGCATTCGATAAACAGAATGCAATGGATACTAAAATTAAAAGAAGTTTGGCTGTTTGTATTTTTGTCATCAGAGATTTTGCAGAATGAAATATTAAAAATATTTTTACTAATGCAAAATATAATTCATAACATCCCACAGTGTCAATAATTTTTCGTTATCCAGCCGTGATTCCTGCCGGGTTACAAACCTGGTAACCGTTCATGAGGTCAGGAAAAAACAACACTGACTAGGTTACAAACCCTGTCTGGGTTGTTTCGTCCTGACCCCATCATTAACGGTTACAAAAAAACGGGAATGCTCCCGGCTGGTTATCTGTAATTAACTTAACAATTCATTCGTTTGAAACTGAAGACCAAATTTTGTTATGTAGCGTAATGGCACATAGGCAGATAAAGGAAATGGAAAAGAAACGAAACACCATGCGTTTAAATTTGTATCAGACACAGGATGACGTGGATAATAAAAAAAACCAATTAATTGAAGAAATTGAGGCGGGGTTGAAGCAGAAGATTGAACAAACAGAACTGTTTACTATCAGATGGAAAGTTATATAATCGTAAATAGATTATGATAGTTGTGGCGCACACCGCTATAAATGAAATGCCCTGAAGGTCTTTAAAAACAAATTGACACAGAAGGTATAAACAGATAAATTGTAGTAACATAACTACAAAAGGAGGACTGATATGCTGCAAGTTGGATTAAGGGAAGCAAATATGCACTTTTCAAAATATCTGAAGTTAGTCAGAGAAGGGCAGGAGGTTGTTATAACGGAGAGGGGAAACCCTGTTGCCGTTATCAAGCCGATCATGAAAGAGGGGACGCCGGACGATAAGATCAAAAGTTTGGAAGATCGGGGAATATTGCGAAGGGCTGTTAAAGGGAAGTTGCCGCTTGGCAGGACTATTGCGATTACAGGAAAGCCTTTATCCGAAACCATCATAGAGGGAAGGGAAGAGAGGTTTTAAATGAACCCGCCCTGGATATATATTGATACAAGCGCATATCTGAAGATATTCCTGAAGGAAGAGGGGTCGGACAAGGTAAGGAAACTGGTCAAAGAAAACAGACTCCTTGCATCCGCCATTCTTACGAGCGAGTGTTTTTCAGCCTTCTCAAGGCGAAGGCAAGGGAAAGAGATAGATGATAAGACCTTTGACAGGTTAGTGAACCGCGTGAAAAAAGACTTGCCGTATCTTGAAATAGTCAGACTTACAGACGATGTATTAAGGAGGACTGAGGAAATTCTATTGCATTCAAGTGCGCGAACCCTTGATGCTATCCACATAGCCTCGGCGCTGCTATTTCAGGAATCAACAGGAATAGCGCTGACATTTATTACCTCTGATAAAAGACAGGCAGAATTTACCAACGATAAAGGGTTAAAGACTGTTTTTATTGGTTGAACTGCTGAAGATGGGGAGATATCCAATGACAGATGCTGACAAGATAAACATTCTGATTAAAGAAGGCGAAGGCTTAACGGTTGAGTTTAAGGAGAGATACACGCCAAAGATTGACCGTGATATTGTCGCCTTTGCCAATTCAAAAGGCGGTTTATTGCTTCTCGGTATTGATGATAGAGGAAAGGTTGTTGGTGAGAAACTGACCAATAAAATGAAAGCAGAAATAAATGCTATTGCCAGGAACTGTGATCCGTCAATTCACATTAAGAAAATCCATCAAGAGGGAAATATCGTTGTTGTTGAGGTTGCCGAGGGAGATGAAAAGCCTTATGGTTCATCTTCCGGTTATTACAGACGGCTTGACGCAGTGACACAGAAGATGACTCATCGGGAGGTGCGGTCTCTTTTTCGTGAAACCGATAATATCTCCTTTGAGGATATCCCTTGCAGAGATTTAAGCCTTAAGGATATTTCGCTTATGAAAGTTAAATCATTTTTGCGTGAAGCAAATATGTCTTACAAGGTCAGCAAGGCAAATCTTGCCTCCTTTCTCACAAGTCTGAGCATTTACAGGAAAGACAAAATCAACAATACAGGGGCTTTAATGTTTTCTTCCAAAGTTGAAAAGTTCATCCCTCGCAGAAAGCATCTTTGCATCTTTTAAGGGAACGGATAAAACGAATATTTATGACAGAAATGATGTGAAAGACGACCTCTTAACCCAGTTTAATGGAGCCGTTGCATTTTTAAAGAAACATTTAAACGTTCGCAGTGAAATTCGGGGTTTTGACCGCTTTGACATTTATGAGATTCCTTTAGACGCCTTAAGGGAGGCAGTTGTTAATGCTATAGTCCACAGGAATTATACGATTAACGGAACAAGTATTTATGTAAGAATATTTGATGATCGCGTGGAAATAGAAAACCCCGGCGGATTGCCTGATGGAATTACAAAGCGGGATTTCGGCAAGTCATCTGTAAGAAGAAATCCGATTATTGCCGATCTGTTCCATCGCATGGGTAAAGTTGAGCGTATGGGTTCTGGTATCGAGCGTATGAGAGAGCTTATGCGCGAGGCCGGACTGAAAGAACCTGTGTTTGAAATGGATGCGTTCTTTCGGGTCATTTTTTACCGTGATCCAAGGTATTCTCTTAAAGCGGGGAAAGATATTACCCGGAAAACTACCCGGAAAATTATAGAAGCTATCGCTAAGAAATCAGATATCACTCAAAAAGAACTGGCTGAACTTATTGGAATAACTGATGATGGAATAAAATATCATATAACCAGACTTAGAAAAAAGGGGATTCTCAAACGCATCGGTCCCGATAAAGGCGGGCATTGGGAGATTGTTGATGGGTAATACACAACGATTAGAACTTATATAGATAGGCAATGACGAGCATTTTAGCTTTCAGCCTTTTTGGTAGGTTACGTTCCAAGAGATTTGTGCCAATGATAGATGCATTGTAGGTATTGAAATCCTCGATGCGTCACACCATGTAATGCTGGACAGGCTTTTACCCGTAAAATACGAGCTTTCAAGGGCATAAATTTGTTGCCAGTAACTTATGTGCCAACATGAAGACAATAACCTTAAAAAGCGACTCTCCGGAGACTGTGGCTCCTCTTTTAAAAAACGCAGTGGAGAGGGAAGAGAAAATCATTATGGATACCATCAGGAAGGGGAGCATTCCCGTTTTTTTGTAACCGTTAATGATGGGGTCAGGACGAAACAACCCTGACAGGGTTTCAAACCCTGTCAGGGTTAACACTACTGCAACGTTTCATTAAAACATAGCGGAAGTTACAAAAAATCAGGAATGCACCCTCAGGAAGAGTAAGGAGAAGATTAACTCTCTCACAAAAACGCTCGGAGTTGATACTGGTAAGTTAATGAAGTGAGATGTTGAACATACAGAGACCAACGACATGCAGTTTATTGAACTTGAAGGGGAGATTGAAATTTTAAAGCATCTTGAAACTGAACTGATTTAAGGAGAACCTTATGAAGAAACAGGAGAAAGGTCATATTGTATGTGACCCAAAAATTCTTAATGGAAAGCCTATTATCAAGGGCACAAGAATATCTGTGGCTCTGATACTGCAGAATATTACTTCAGGTATGACCAGGGAGGAAATCCTCATGGGTTATCCAAAACTGACAGAAGAAGGATTGGATGCAGCTCTGGATTTTGCCGCTAGACAATTCCAGGGATAAGAGGTTAATGTTTTTGCAAATAAAGAGTAACCATGAAAATACTCGCAGATGAAAATATACGGTTGAATTGCAAAAAATATTACTGAAGTTATGAACAACGAAAAAGTGCTATTGAATACTGAAAAATCATTTATGATCGTACTTTCCGAATCTGGATATAGAATTCATAGACATCAGGATTAAACAATCATCTGCAGTAGAGAAGAAGAGCGCGAGGCGGAACTGATGCGGAAGGGGGATAAGTCGTGAGAAAGAGCGCAATAGAGATTTTAAACACCCAGGTAGAGACGCAAGATTTTGCGTCTCCATGGATGAATGAGAGTTTTAGGAAGTTTGGGGTATGAAGAAACAATATTCAAATATAAAATTCGGAAATTTTGTAGAGATACAACCAATAGTAAGGATTAATAAAGATACAAATTGTAGCTTCATACCTTCTGAAAAATATCTATGAAAGCGGCGAAATTGATCATCCGGCAACTTGTAAGGATTTCTTACAAGTTCAACAAGAAGGAAACAGAGAGGTAAAAAGAAGCGCCTCCTTTTATTCATTGGAAGCAATTATTGCGGTTGGTTACCGTGTCAATTCTGAAAGAGGCATCCAGTTTAGGCAGTGGGCAACAGAAATCCTCAAAAGCTATATCCACAAAGGTTATGTGCTGGATAGCGACAGATTCAAATATGGCTCCCGATTCAGCGCCAGATATTTTGACGAACTTTACGAAGAAATCAAAGACATCCGCTCCAGCGAGAGGATGCTTTACCAAAAAATTACAGACTTCCTTTGTAAGGAATAATTTCAATAGTAAACATCCTAAATAAGTTGACATGAATCCGTCATTGCGAGCGACAGCGAAGCAATCCATGCCATGAGATTGAGGAGCCTGTTCCGAACGAAGTGAGGAATCTTACCAATAGTTTGCTTCGGCTTTGCCTCGCAACTGTTCCTCCTCGCAATGACAACTTTCTTTTAGCGTTTACTATAGTATTTAGTAACCGTTCAATAAAACATGTTATCCCCGTGGCCAGTACATGATGATAACCACACCAATAAGGGCAATAAGACCACCGATCAGATCAAATTTATCCGGAGCTATCTTATCAACCTGCCATCCCCATAGAATGGAGAGAACTATGAATACACCACCATAGGCGGCGTATACACGGCCAAAGTTTGCAGGCTGGAAGGTTGGTATGACTCCGTAGATAACCAGTACTATCGCTCCGAATAAACCAAGCCAAATACTCTTCTACTCTCTTAGCCAGAGCCATACGAGGTATCCGCCGCCTATTTCGCAGAATCCGGTAAGGATAAAGAAGAAAATGGACTTTGTAATCTCGATCTTTTCCATGGTTTTCCTCTTTTGCGTTAGAAATCTTTTCTTTCACAAGGTACTATAGCGATTCTCCAAGGTGACGTACCTTACTCCTAAATTCCTATTATTTTCCGCAACCTCTGTAATCTCTACGGAAAATTATTTTATGTTGTCTCTATCTTTTTTGGAAACCATTCGTAGAGAGCGGGAATAACAAAAAGGGTAAGGAATGTTGAAAAACATAACCCCCCAATGATAACGGTGGCAAAGGGTTTTTGCACTTCCGCACCAACATCGGTGGATATGGCCATAGGCATAAACCCGATAATATCGGTTGTAACGGTCATCAGGACGGGTCTGAGCCGTGTTAATGCACCCTCTATAACAGATTCTTTCATCCTCATACCACTTTCCCGTAATTCATTTATATAAGAAACCATAACCGTACCGTTCAATACGCACAAGCCGAAAAGGGCAATAAATGCTACCCCCGCAGTTATACTGAGGTGCATATCACGTAAGAACAATGCAATAATCCCACCCGTCGCCGCAAAGGGGACGTTAATATAGATAAGGATGGCGTTTCTAAAGGAATTGAAGCTTGTATAGAGGAGTATAAAAATGAGACCCATGGCGATGGGAACGACAACTGCCAGGCGTTTCCTTGCCTGTTGCATATTTTCAAACTGGCCTCCCCAGTTCAGATAATATCCGGCAGGAAGTTTAACGTTTTCCTGTATATTCTTTTGCGCCTCAGCGACAAAACTCCCGATATCCCTGCCGCGGACGTTGCATTCCACCACAAT
>NZ_CAADGZ010000068.1:0-17332 GCF_900696675.1 uncultured Candidatus Kuenenia sp.
TTTAAAGTAGTACAATAGCGCTACCACAATTGCTAAAAAACGGATATCTGTTATCGCTTTTTGCCAATCTTGGTAGTGGAAAATACTGATTTTCGCATTGCGAAAATCGTTTGCAGGATTTAGGTGACATAAAAAAAAGCCTTGAAATCACAGGTGGGGATGCAGAGCCGTTAAAGATAAAAGACATAAAAAACCTCATTGTAGTTGTTGAGAGGGGCATTAACAGGGTATGGGTCATGGAAGGAGACAGCATACTAGATAAGTTTGATTTCAGCAATATTCACGGCGGTCTGAAGTTTACGCCTGATGCGAAGAAGTTTTTCATACCGGCAAGAGACGGCTGGGTCGGAATGTATGATACCGACAGGGGGTTTTATGGAAGGATAAGGGTATGTGTGAATTTAAGGAATATATCGCTTTCAAGAGACGGAAGTCGGTTGTTTGCTGCATGTATTCTTCCGGAAGCTATCGTTGCTATTGATGTTGAAAGCATAAAGAAGGGCAGCGACCCTGTATTAAAGGTTATCCCTGTTAAAGGAAAGATCAATGCTATATACGAGCTTCACTCGAGGGATGAGGCGATATTTACATTCAGGGATAAACCGCTTATTGGGATAATCAATACGAAAAGTCTTTCTATTGACTATATAAAGATCATGAATCCTTTTGATGATTTTTTTATAGATCCGCTTGATTCCTATGTAATAGGAAGCTCAAGAAACGGCAAGCTTCTTCAGGTATACAGCATTGAAGACAGAAAACAGATCTTTGAATATCCGATAGAAAGCATGCCACATCTTTTTTCTGCATCCTACTGGTATGATAAAGGCTCGTTTTATTTTGCCACTGCGCATATAGGAAAGACATACCTGACGATATGGCGGATGTATGACTGGGCGTTTTTGGGGAAGATAGACGTTGGCGGGAGCGGTTTTTTTGTGAGGACAAACTCCAATAATCCGTATTTATGGGTTGATAACGGCAGCGATGAACTCGTCTTAATAGACAAAAGGGAACTTTCACAGAAAAGAATAGTTCCTGTAAAAGGCAAAAAGATGATGCATACCGAAATAAGCGGAGACGGCGGCACTGCATATTTAAGTATCTATGAAAACGACGGAAGTCTTATCGTGTATGATGCGCTTACATTGAAGGAGCAAAAGAGATTTCCCGCAAGCCTGCCTGTTGGAAAATATAATTTTGTAAATAAAAACAGGCGCTATGACCCAATTCAACTTGGCGGGGAGGTCTTCAGGCAAAAGTGCTGGGGATGCCACCATCCCACGTATGAGGCGTTTGGCCCTTCTTTCAGATGGATATATGAAAACAGTAACGAAAATATGATAAGGGCATATATAACAAACCCCCAGACCGCATACAAGACCCTCGGCTATGCGAAGGCAACTATGCCGGAGATAAAGACAGGCGCAGAAGAGGTGGAGTTTCTTCTTAGTTTTATAAAGGAATCCGCAAATGCTAAGGATAACTGAATACTTAAAAGATTCTCTTTCCAAAAAAGGTTGCAGACCATTTAGCGGCGCTATTGTTATATGGAATATTACAAACAACTGCAATCTCACATGCAAACACTGCTACGCATATGCAAATCAGATAAAAGGTAAAGAACTTGGCAGTGAAGATACAATAAGTCTTATACAACAGTTTAAACAGTCAGCGGTAAAATTAGCAATACTTTCAGGCGGTGAACCGCTTATGAGGAAGGATATCTTCGATATAACCTGCGAACTGAAAAAGGCAGGGATAAAGACTTATCTCTCAACAAACGGTATTCTTATAGGGGAAGATAATATAAACAGAATAAAAGAGCAGCTTGACTACATAGGCATAAGTATAGACGGAGAGACGGGGATACATGACTCATTCAGGGGCAGAAAGGGTGCATTTGAGGATTCGCTGAGGGCGATAAGATTGTGCCTGAAAAACGGTCTGAAGGTCGGTGTGAGATTCACGCTTACTGAAAACACGCAGAAGAGCCTTCCGTTTATATTTGAGCTTGCCCGTAAGGAAGGCATACAGAAGATATATATATCACACTTGGTATATTCAGGCAGGGCCGGAGATTTGCATGATGTAGACCGCGATGGCTACAGGCGGGCGATAGGCTTTATACTTGAAAAGTCTTTTGAATATGTGGATAACAATATTCCGATAAATGTTGTGACGGGCAACAATGACGCAGATGCCGTGATGCTTCTTAATGCTGTTAAAAAGAGATACCCCTATGCATATGACGGACTTTATGAAAGGTTAAGGACATGGGGAGGGAATCAGGCAGGAAAGCGGCTTGTGAATATTGACTCTGAAGGCAATGTAAAACCCGATCCGTTTTTTTCTGATGCAGTTGGAAATGTGAGGACAAGGAGTTTCTGTGAGATATGGAATTCAAACGGCATCCTTTCAAGGCTTAGAGAGAGCCCGCGGAGGCTCCATGGCAGATGCGGAAAATGCGCTTATATTGAGATATGCAACGGAAATTCAAGGGCAAGGGCGTATATCAGATACGGAGATTATTTTGAGGAGGATCCGGCATGTCATATATAAGGTTTAAATCCGGTAAGACCAGCCATTCCGGACAAAACGAAGCAATCCCGTGTTCTTATACAAAATTGTTTTATGCCATTTTTATGGTAGTTACAACAGGAATATTTATTCTTTACACTCTTACGTCTGCTTTTGCAGAGAAGATTTATGTTGTTGAAAGGGAGAGGGAAAGGCTTGCTGTAATAGAGAACGGTGTTCTTTCCGGGGAGATTGGAAATCTTGGAAACCTCAACCATGCAACTGTAAAATTTAATAAAAACTTTATGTATGTGATAAGCAGGGACGGCTACCTTTCGCAAATAGAGACAGTCTCTGACAGCCTCATAAAGCAGGTTAAGGTCGGTAAAAGCGGTATAGGCTTTATATTTACCGGAGATATGGTGGCGGTTGCAAACTATGACCCTCATGATGTGGTTATACTTGACGAGAGCCTTAGCACATTAAAAAAGATTGAGACAAACTCAAAAAACGTAGGTATAAAATCGTGGAAGCGGTTTCTGATATTTGCCCTCATGGATAAAGATGAGATATGGGTGCTTGATTCGGAAAAGAATTTTGAAGTGCATAAGATGATAAAAAATGCGGGCGGTATGCCTTTTGACGCACTTATGTCTGAGAATAAATATATAGTTGGACTTTTTAATAAGGGAAGCGTTGGTATGCTTGACGTAAATACCATGAACTATTCCAGAAGGAATTTGAGGAGGGGCGAAGGTGAGGCGATATTTAAGATACCTCATTTTGGCACGTGGGGAGTGTATAAGGACAGCGCATTTATCCCGGCAGTCGGAGAGAGGAGGCTTCATATTGTAGATATCAACAGCTTTAAGCACAGCGGCTATATTGATTTGACAGGGCTTCCCGTATTTGTTGCCGTCTCTCCTGACGGCAGGTATATTGCGGTAAACTACAGCGGTGATAAGGAAGATTTTCTGACGGTGGTAGACGCTAAAAGCAGAAAGGTCTTAAACGATATAAAGGCGGGAAAGAGGATAATGCATATAAGATTTTCTGAAGATAGCAGGAGGCTTTATCTCTCATCTTATTTTGATAATACTGTAAGAGTCCTTGATACAAATGAATGGAAGGTCTTAGACGAGATAACAGTTCCTACTCCATCCGGGATATTTATATTGCCGGATGAATCATAAATGTTAAATCTGAAACGGATATTTTTATGAAGGTAAAAAGGAAAATCATTCAGATTGTTGAAGAATTGTGTGATGGCTGTGGAAATTGTATACCCGCTTGTCCGGAGCAGGCAATTCAAATTGTTGAAACTAAAGATGGCATCAAAGCAAAGCTTGTAAAAGAATTTTACTGTGACGGTCTTGGGGCGTGTCTTGGCTCCTGCCCTACAGGTGCATTGACAATCGAAGAAAAAGAATCTGAAGCATACAATGAGGAAGCAACTGTTGAACGAATAAAAGAAGTTGCACCGGAAATGTTAGAAACACATCTGATGCATACGAAGGAACACGCCGGGGCATTACATGACCGTCAGGTGAATGCTGTAAAGAAAATCAACTTAAATAAAACTGTTTATGAATTAACAGAGGGTAACTATTCAGCGTAATTTATTAAACTACCGGAGATCAGAGCACAACTCGTTCCCAAACAGATACTTCACTATGTTCAGTACAAGGTTTGGGAACGAACCGTGTATCGTTTACGCTGAATAGTTACAAGTTAAGCGGGATAAATATTTGTAAAATTAAAGAAAGGAGAAGTGGCATATGGGGGCAACTGTAGACAGTTTTAAAGCTACACACAAGGCAGCAGTCGATTTATTGGGACAAATTGATTCTCAGAGCGGACAAAAAAGGGTGGATACACTTAACAGCTTAAAGGATGCTTTACTGGCACACGTAGCAGAAGAAAATAAAGTTATAACAGAATCAATGGGGAAGTCCGACAATGTATTTTTTAAGTCAGCCGCACAGTCGTTTATAGACGAACTCGGAAAGATTGCCGAAAATGCATTATTGCCATTCTTCAATAAATATTCAACACCTGATGCTGTAGATAGCGGTGATTTTGTATCTGACTTCGATGGTATAAAAAGTGCGCTTGCAGGTAGGATAGCGTTTGAGGAAGGAACGTTTTATCCGGAGCTTGAAAAGATAGGTTATTGATGAGTTCGTTGATTTTCTCAGTTAAAACCGTGCGTATTTCATTTGTATTGATAGTGCCGGTAACGGTATTTGCGGGGGGTCACACCCGGTTAGAAAAGCTCCGGAGGAATACCTCGTAAAAAGGAATCCATTTGCCGCGAGCGATAAATCATCACTGGAGAGGGGTACGTATATTTTTCAGGGAAGTGTGCAAGGTGTCATGGGAAAAATAGTGATGGAGTCGGTTCCATACTGGAAGGGTACACAATGCCGGTTTTTAACAAAGAGTTTTTTTTTCGAAAAGAGTAGATGGAGATATCTTCTGTATAGTAGAGTATGGAATACCGGATACCCCCATCCATGCTTATGGACCAGGCAGCGATCATAATCTTTCAGCAGCCGATGTATGGAAAACGATAACCTTTGTACGCACGCAGTTTGGCAAATAAGTTAGAAATCTCCTCTAAAAAGAGGGGATTTAAGGGGCGGGGGGGTGTTATACTTTATATACATCTCCACGACCTCACGCCGGAGGAGATTGCGATTGTTGAGGGAAAAAGATGGAGCAAATCGCATACAGGGAGTGGTCGTTCCATTGGCAGTCAAAGTTTTATAAAGAAAATGGAGCGGAAACTTGATAGGATATTTAAATTAAGGCCACGGGGAAGACTGATAAATGGGATGTGTCTCCAATAAAACCATGTATACAGAAAACATATTTTATAAAATTCTTAAAATGGCACTTGAGAACGATAAACTTACTAATCGCAGGAATTTTCTCAAAGGGTCTTTTGCAGTTGCCTTTGGTTTGAACTTTCCGGAAAGTATAAATACGATGTTCCCCGGAGAAAAAGTATCTTCTCCCTCAGAAGCTGGAAAAGGGGGAGGTGTGCCAAAACGCCGTTTGGGAAAAACCGAAGGAATGGTTTCCATGCTCTGTGTTGGTGGATATCACATCGGTCGGATGAAAGATGAACATTATGCCGTCCGAATGATTCATGCCGCACTGGATGAAGGCGTTAATTTCTTTGATTCTGCCTGGTCTTACAATAATGGTGACAGCGAGATAAGAATTGGAAAAGCGCTCAAAGATAGGCGTGACGGGGCATTTATCATGACAAAAACGCGAGCACGAGACAGAGTTGCCGCTTCAAAAGAATTGCACGAAAGCCTCCGGCGATTACAAACTGATTGCCTTGATTTATGGCAATTTCACGACGTGCAAACGATGGAGGATGTTGAATCCATTTTTAGCAAGGGCGGGGCTATTGAGGCGGCTATCAATGCCAAAAAAGAAGGAAAGATACGCCATGTGGGAGTTACCGGACATCGGAATTCGGAAGCGCTGGTGAATGTCATTCAAAAATACCACCATCTCCTGGAAACTGTGCAGATGCCGATAAATCTTGTAGATCCGCATTATTTGAGTTTTATTAAACTGGTCATTCCGGAAGCCGTAAAGTATGACATTGGAATCCTCGCAATGAAAACAACGGCAAATGGAGTATTACTGGAAGATAAAGTGGCAACCATAAAAGAATGCTTATATTATGCATGGAGTCAGTCGGTAAGCACGTTGGTTTCTGGTATGGACAGCATTGAACAGCTTAAAGAAAATGTTTCATATGCGCAACAGTTTGAAAAACTCTCGGGAAAAGACCAATCCATGCTGCTTGCACGGACAGAACCGTTTTGTGGTATCAAAACGGAGTTTTACAAACACCCCTCCCAAAAATGGCGTATTTATCCGGCGAAGCCACGGTATTAGCATAAGATATAGCCAACAAGAAGGATCGACTGGAGCAATTGCAATTGTTTTGTTAGCCGGTATTTTTTTTATACTCCGGAAGGAACTGAAAATCTTTTTTAAAACACTGTGTCCAACGTATATTATTTGCCATGGAATATAAGAACGCTATTCCTTTAGCGTGTCTTCAATAGTATCATACAGCCCCGGAAACACGTTCTGCCGTAATGTCTTTTTCGGCCTCTCTTTCGCCCTTCTGCCAATTCTTGTGCCACCAGTACGCTTGTATCATGGTCAATAAGACCAGCCTTAACGGCCATCCGTATTTCTGCGGTGTTTAATCCTCGGCTGTTGTAGCTAGGATATTTTGTTCGTGTTCAGTAAGTTTTTGTACCGGTGCACTGTTAACGAGGGTTTTTGGTATTAATATGATTTTTCCACCCTCTTGCTGTGCCTCTAACATATCCCCTTACCGCAGGTATTCTCCTTTATTTTACCTCTTTGAAGCCTCCAATACGGTTATTCCAACCAATTCAGTTGGGAGCATTCCCGATTTTTTGTAAATTTTGGCAGCAATTTTTCATGGCCATAAGCTAACTCATTACCCACCCCTAGCCCCTCCCAAGAGGGGAATACTTGGAGTCCCCTCTTGGGAGGGGCTAGGGGTGGGTTAACGTTATAATGAATAATTTTGAATGCTCTCTCCATGAATTTACACACATTCAAGTAAAATATCAGTCAACGGCTTTCTTTTTTACAAAAAATCGGGAATACACCCGTTACATCTCTTCTTACATAGATAATTTTAAACTTATACTTAAGTGTGCCAACTCGATGATGTTTATTGATCCACATCTTGACCCTACGAAACCCCGGTATCAAGATTTACAAAGGGTTTTTTCGTCTATGGCAGGATGCTCTCCTGCTCCACCTATCGAAATTCACAGGGTTTGTTATGTAAGGTCAGGTCGTTCTCGACAAGTTTTACCTGAAAGCGATTGGAAAAGTTGTTTTCACGCACTTTCAAGTTCATTGCTATCTGCAGGATTATTCGCTGATGTCTTCATATGGGATAACTTTCACGATAGATTTATAATCAGCGATCTCGTGGGTATAAGCGCACAGAACGGGTTTGATACGACTACTCATCCGGGAAGTAAAACCACTTGGAACAGACTTGGCCGTCAGGAAAGAGATGATGTCCAGCGGGAATTTGACCCGGCAAGTGGACGGCATAATCTAAAGTAAAGGTTCAGGGCGCCATAAAAATAGTGATAATAATGTAGCGGCAGCACAACTAACCCCGGATCACCTTGCCTGGGTTCGACACGGGTACACTCCAGGTTTTTTGTAACCCTTTACATCTGCCAGTAACGAAAATGAAAGCGATATACGAAAGACAATGCAGATACATCGGCTTGCCTGATGATGAAGATGATTTTAATTTTACTGAAAGGTTTATTGCCTTAAAAACAGATTGATGAGGAAATTACACTTAATGCTTTGATAAAAAACAACTTATCCCAAATAAAACTACCGGAGGGAAAGTAAACTTAAATATTGATAAGTTTACTTTTGTAAGTTAAAGTAAACTTATTTGAAAATAAATTTACTTTCCCAGGGCGATAATGAAAAAGACACTCGATATAGAATCCTTCAGAGCGGGTCATTTTGAGAAAGGTACCGGCTACAGCTATTTTGTGCCAGAGCCTATCAATAATCAATGGCAGTGGAAGGATGCCCAACTCAGCACTTTACTGGAAAAAGCATCTATCAGCTTAGGCGAACTTAACTCCTTTGCACGGCTGGTGCCCAATATTGACCTGTTTATTCAATTACACGTCACCAAAGAGGCCGTTATTTCAAGCCGGATTGAAGGTACGCAAACCAACATTGACGAAGCTTTATTGCCGGAAGAGGAAATAAACCCTGAAAGGCGGAACGATTGGCTGGAAGTACGCAACTATTCGGAGGCCATGAAACATGCAATAAAAGACTTGGAAAAACTCCCGCTTTCATCCAGGCTGCTCTGTAAAACCCATGAGAGACTCCTCCCAGGAGTGAGAGGAAAACATAAAATGCCAGGTGCATTTCGCAAAAGTCAAAACTGGATTGGCGGAGCAAGTTTGAATGATGCAGTATTTATTCCGCCGGCGTATACTTACGTCAATGAATTAATGGGTGACCTCGAAAATTTTTTACACAACGAAGACATACACGTACCCGCACTTATCCGTATCGGTATTGCTCATTATCAATTTGAAACCATACACCCTTTTTTGGATGGTAACGGACGAATAGGCCGGTTGCTGATCACACTCTATTTGGTAAGCAAAAAAATATTGCAACAGCCCCTTCTTTATCTCTCGGTATTTTTTGAGAAAAATAAAAGTCTGTATTACGACAACCTGACCCGTGTGCGGGAAAAAAATGACCTGATACACTGGTTAAAGTATTTTTTGACAGGTGTGGATGAAACAGCCCGGCAGGCATCCAACACACTTTCGGAAATATTAAAATTAAAAGAAAATGTAGAAAACACCTTACGTAATACAGCAGGCAGACGCGCCCATACAGCGCTCGTTTTGCTCTCATATCTGTTCAAAGAGCCTTTTATCCATGTAAAGCAGGCAGAGGAAATATGCAACCTAAGCACAAAAGCCGCTAATGGACTGGTTAACCTGTTTGTGCAACAAGGCATTTTGAAAGAGGTAAGCGGCAAGACCCGCTATCGCCTTTTCCTCTTTGAGCCATATTTGAATTTATTTAAGTAGGGTGATTAAATTCAGGGGACACCATACTTAATTACTGCGTCAATAATTAAATATGGTGTCCCCTGAATTCTGCTGTCGTCTCGGTTGGTATTTCAACATATCGTTCTCGAGTCAGTAATGTTTTACCTCTTATAAGCATCCCTTCTATGTCGAACATGATAAATAATTACCCTCTTATTATCAGTATCGACTTGATAAATTATACGATAATCTCCAACTCGTAAACGATAGCTTGACTCAGAGCCTTTCATTTTTCCGGATTGAACTGGAAAAGGATTCTCCGCGAGACTTTCAATAACATTAAGAACCTTTGGAATAAATTGTCTATCAACTTTTCCCGGATCATGTTCTAACGAACTCCTCGGCTCAATCTTATAAGAGCCCATCGGCTTTTAACCTTTTTTTAAGTTCTTCAAGACTAATGGATGGTTCATCTTTGCGCTCGGCTATAATTGTCAGGTCGTGAATATCTTCTAACAGTTCTTCATAATCCTCAAGCGGCAAAATAACAGATATTTTATTACCTGATTCATCTACTATAAATCGAGTAGTCACCATTTCACTCCTTTCGTATGATTATTTAAATCAGATCTGTGAAAATTAATGAACTGAATGTATCAAGATATTTTACGGTGGGTCGTGGGGGGGGCAAACCTAATCTATTGACAATTTGATGTTTCTTCCCAAAACGATTATACATTTAACCGTTTTAATTACAAGGATATGTTGGAATTGATTAATATTCAGGTAAATCCATTTACCTCTATTATAAATCCTTGTTTAATCTCCCGAACAAGTCCTCTCTATTTTGGCTGCTCTATTCTATCTGGCTTGGTATTCTTTAACACTTTTTCATAGTAATCTTGACAGGGTTTAAGAGGCTATAACGCGAAAACGTTAAAAGATAGGAATATTTTTCACTGTTATCCACTGGTTTTAAAGGTAATAGTTACCCACCACGTTTTTCCATATCAAATCTTTTCTATTTTAATATCAGCCACCTTAATTCAAAATACAGTCCTGGAAATTCATAATCCTCCTCTGAATTATTCCAGCATTCCCGGATACATATAACTGCTTTGTCTGATTCTGAGTATGCCAAAGAAACAGTAAAATAATGTGCTGGGTTATCATACGTAGATGTAATAGGTAATTGTCTTTCATAACTACCATAATCACCACCAATATCTGCAAATCCCATAACACCTTTAATTTCAGATTCTATGTTACCAATTATAAATATTTGTGAGTCAAAACTACCTGCTCCAACCTCAATCGACTCAAACTCAACATCTACAATACCTTTATCATTAATTTTAACCCTATCGGCAAAAAGAGTTGTCGTGCTAACAAAAAGTACTATTAAACAAATAAATATTTTATACATTTTTCATTCTCCTTCTTTGGCAATTAAAGTGACATCATATTAAATTTTAATTAAATGAATTAAGCAAGGTACTATCATAGAAATTTAAAAAAATGTTGTTCAATCAATTTTATGCTAACCTCTATTTATAACGTATTAATTTACATTTAATTTTTAAATTCCATGCGTAAGAATCTCTGTCTATAACATCATTATTAACAATGGTACGATAGAAAACAATTTTCCCCTTTTTCGTATTCGCAAATGCCACGTCCCAATATTCAATAATATTATCTGCTTTATCATCGGGTTCTAAATAAACAATTGCAGTGGTAGGAAGATTAAATATCCAGCTTCCAGATTCTACATTTGCCAATATTTGATGTGGAATTTTGTTTCCAAGTGTTTCAATATCATAACGTTCTGTTATGCCCTCACCAGCCTTAACGAGGACGCTTCCCAATTCTAAATCTTCTGTAATTCTATCAAACACCTCAATATCATCTGCAAAAACAATAGTTATAGGAATTGCAACTATTACCATCAATATCAAAAATATCATTATTTTTTTCATATCAATTCCTCCACAATTTTTAGAATAATGTTAAATTGCCTTTAAATAATCACTTTTCTTCCAACACAATCTCAATTCCCTTTTCCTCTCCTTCTTCAAGATTCACGTTATATTTTGATTAAAAAAATGCAAAAATAACAACTGTACTAATTTTGTACTAAAATCAACCCAAAAGGATAGAATTAATCGCAATGAATAAAATTGATATAACGCTTACAAACCCTTTATATTAAAGGCAAAACAGGAAATCTATACAATATCAAGGCCTTTATAATTTTAACTATTTCACATTGCGAATCTGAACCTGCTCAGGGACATGAAGGGGGTTGCAAAAAAAGAATGGAAATTTTCCAAATTAAGTATGGTGTCCCCTAAATTAATAAAATTTGCAAGGATTCAAATTAACGCATTACCGCTATATCAAACAGTAAATCATAATATTTGTTATCTGTAATATTGAATAACTTCATCCTAATTTTATTGTACGGCTGCCATTTCAGGTAAATAAAACCTTGCTGAATATCACCTTGAAAAATTACTCTGTCCTCAAATGCCAGATTTGCCAATTCTTGTTTGAATTTAACCGTAATTGAATCAGACAGGCCGGCAGCAGTTCCAGACGCAGCGCCAACTGTGCCTCCAACTGCTGCTCCTGTAACTGCACCCTGTGAAGCATTACCTCCGACAGAACCGACAGCAGCACCTAAACCAGCCCCTATTGCCGCCCCGGCCAGTGTGCCTGCCATAGCACCGGCAGCCACAGTTGTACCTATAGAAGAACCTCGAACATATTCCGCTGCTTTATTTAGTGTATATGCAACAGTAAATTTTCCATCATCTGTAATGCCAAATATTTGTTGATGATTAATTTCAAATTCTTTAGTTCCTGCATTGTACACAACTAAATGCAATGGCAATATATTTGCCTCTTTCATGTCTGTGCCAAATACTTCTTTTAACTTTTCTAATGAATCAATTGGTATTACGGCAATTTGCAATCCATCAATTTCCTTACAGTTTTGATACGCAGATGGCGAATCAAAGGTTACGGTATCAGTCTTCAAAGGAGATGCACAACCAGACCCAATAGTTATTGCTATCATTACATAGCATATCAGTGTTCTATGCCTCATATATCAGTTTTCTCCCTTATTTCTTTGTCCCCATTTCTCAAGGTACATACGTAGGTTTTGAGATTTACTCATATCATTGATAAGATCACCAATAGCATTATCTATAGCGTTATCTATTGCTATAGCATATCCCCTCCCTGCTTCTTGATAAGCCATTGAACCGTATTCCTGATGACTTTCTGTCGTTTTTGCTTGTGTAGTCCCTACCCATACTGTTTTTTTCTCACCAATATCTTTGATTTCAGCCCTGATGGAAAACCTCACATATGATTCAGCATATACATTTGAAAAACCAGACCTCGCCTTAAAATCAGCATCAATATCTTGCAAATTGACATACATAATAGCATCTGCAAAATCATTTTCTGCATATTCAGGAGTATCTAAAAAATATAAATTTTTAAAATTGTAAGATAGGGCTTTAATTAGTTTTGCAGAAAATGCATTTCCGATATCAAATGTGTACCTACCTAAACTAAGATTTTGGTTTAATTGAAGTTCTTTCATTTTTGGTTCTATATAAAGAGCGAGTTTAACATTATGTGGTTCAATCTTTTTCATTTTCTCAAAAGCAGCCATGCTAAGACTCGAATTAAGCACTGGCGCTACATTTACCGCAGAACAACCAATTACTGCAAACATTAATATTGGTAATACAAAAATTAGTGAAAAGGTATTTCTCATAAAAATTTATTATCCTCCTTTCAGGATTTATGGAAGCATTTTTGGAATTACATCACTTTTCCTCTGCATAAAATATAGTGATTTTCATAATATAGCCTTTCCAAATTAAAATAAAAGTTTATAGACGAAAAAAGTGCATGCATTATAAAAAGCCAAATTTCGTTGTCAATATTCAAAAAAAGGCAATGCCTTAAAAAGCCGGAAGATATTGACCATCCACGCTTGCTAAGCTGATTGTTATGTGCACTTGAAGAAATCCAATCTCATTTCCAAGGTTGCAGGCCAAGACAGCCTGTTTCCTGAAAATGTTATTGAATTTTTAGTTGCATAGTTATTTGCAAAGAAATTATAAATATCCTCAGGACTATCAAACCATGGCAAAAGGATGGTGACTTTGTCAATTTTAACCGCAATAGATGAAACCGGATTGTTTAATAAGAATAGGGCATATTTATCTTTGATCTTCTCATCCGATGGTATACTATACCGATCTATAATCGTGTCATCATATTTGATGATTTGTTCTCTTACCTTCGACAGCCTATTATTTAAGATGTAGTTGTATCCAAAAAATGAAAAACAAACCAAAAAAGCTGTTTTCAAATCTCCGATTTTCGATAAACTGCGGCGATAGGTTGTTTTAGGTGTAAGCTTAAATTCTTCACCTTCACACCTTCCTTCTTCACGGAGGCGCAATATATAATTTTTTAAAAGCGATAACTTTACAGGATTATTAATTTTCTAGGGGACATTAATAGTAACGTTGCCATTATGAACTTCTAAATTTACATTTATAGTTTCTCCACCCATCTTTAATGAATAATTGCCTTCATAACTGCCATTTTTCCGTACCAAAGCCTCAACTGATTTGTTTAGTTTGTCTCTGTTTACGATTGCAGCATCTATTGTATAACCTGTGGTGGAGTTGCATTGTTTACATGTCAAAGCAATAGGCTTTCCGCCCAATTTTTCCGAATGAACATGCTCCATGGTCAGTACACCAGTTTTTATGGCTTGAAAGGGAAATAATCCTTTACATATAGGACAACAATAGCAATAGTCTCCATAGCCTGTAATTTTCCGAAATGCCTTTGCACCTTTTTCAAAGAAATTTTTTTTAAGTTCGATTTTATTCATGAATAAAACACAATTTGTATTATATTACACATAATGTAAGTATTCCTTGTTTTTGCCATATCAGTTGCCAAACGAAAATCCATAGAATTAGGGATTAGTAGGATCATACTTATTTTTATCTAAGCAATGGGGACGGAGTCAAATTATTGCAATCCCCAGAAAAAAGAATCTCTTGCTAAGAAAAACATTAAAAAATATACCTTGTTGGAACATCTATTGAGGCAACTACGTTTATTGCCTGGTTATGGAAAAAACAGGACTAAGAGACAGGGCTAACAAATAAATAGTGTCTGTCCCTAATTCCCAATGTACGATGTCCCTTTAATTGGTTATCGCATATCCTTACTTGCACTTTCTGCCTTTTGCCTTATTTCTTCTTTTTTTCTTCCAACAACAAATCCACCTCCTTATCTTCCCCGCCAGATAGTTTTATCCGCTCTTTTGCCTTTTTGTAACCCTTCTTTTTCGCCTGAATTATATATGTTCCGTTATCAAGTTCGGTAAATTCGTATGCTCCGGCTTCATCTGTAGTAGATTTCTCCTTAACCTTTGCATTTTTCCTCTTGCCTTTAAGCGTTACCCTTGCGCTTTCTACAGGATAATCCTCAGTGTCGACTACCATACCATAAATACTCACGGATGTGGCAGAGAGATCGCCGTCCAGCTTCGATATAAAGATATCATAATCACCACCATTGAAAGATGTATCATGTGCACCAACCATAGTGGGAAAGTCTGATGACTTAGTATTCCCCATCACAGATACACTCCCGCTTACGTCCAAAGCAAGGGATCTGCCACCATCACTATCAGACCCGCCTAGGCACGTGGATGCCAGCAAGCTCGTTAATCCACTGTTTAACTTCGAGATAAAGACATCATAATCACCATTATAATTACCTGATGTATCATATGCACCGACCGTCGTGGGAAAGTCCGATGACGAAGTTAAACCAGTCACATATACATTCCCACTCGCGTCCAGTGCGAGGGAATAACCATAATCATAACCAGAATAGCCCAGGTACGTGGATGCCAACAGGCTCATTAGATCACTATCCAGCTTCGAGACAAAGACATCATAATCACCATTGTAAGTGGTATCATATGCGCCGGCAGTCGTGGGAAAGTTCGATGACTTAGTCCACCCAGTCACATATACATTCCCGCTTGTGTCCAGTGCGAGGGAGTGACTGTAATCATTACTAGACCCGCTCAGATATGTAGATGCCAGTAAGCTCGTTAATCCACTGTCCAGCTTCGAGACAAAGACATCACTATAATACTTATCTGAAGAGGTATCATATGCACCATCCGTCGTGGGAAAGTTAGTTGAAGAAGTATGTCCCGTTACATATACATTTCCGCCTGCGTCCAAGGCAATGGATTTGCCATAATCATCACTAGACCCTCCCAAGTATGTGGATGCCAGTAAGCTTGTTAATCGTCCGTCCAGTTTAGAGACAAAGATGTCATAAGCATTACGAGAGGTATCATATGCACCAACCGTAGTGGGGAAGTCCGATGAAGAAGTAAAACCCGTCACATATACATTTCCGCTTGCATCAAGAGCAATTGAAGGTCCACTATCAGTAGGACCAGCTATGCCAAGGTACGTAGATGCCAGCAATCTTGTGAGTTTGCTGTCTAGTTTTGAGACAAAAACATTATAAGAACTGCTATTAAAAGAGGTATCATATGCACCGACCGTCGTGGGAAAGTCCGATGACGAAGTTAAACCAGTCACATATACATTCCCGCTTGCGTCCAGGGTGAGGTATCTACCACGATCATCATCCTGCCCGCCAAGATACGTTGATGCCAACAACGGATCAATGACTAGTTCCTTTGTTTTGTTATAGGAAGCAACTTTAAAACCATACTCTAATTTTGTATTCCCGATTTCAGTCGAGGACAAGTTTACGATTTTAGATTTTGGATTTGTAGTGGGTTGTATGACATGCGGGGAATCTCTTTCCACCCCCTTCACCCCCGCCAGCGGGGGACAGACATTTCCTGCGCTTACGGTGTTGACCACAATATTTTCCTTTGCCTTCTTTGCGTCTTTGCGGTGAACTACCTGTGGTACGGCATATATTTCATATTCCACCGCCACATCCACCCTTTTCCCCTCTATTTCCTGATATGCCACTGGTTTGGTGAATGTTACTGGCCCTAGTTCGGTTTCTGCTACGAGCTGGCCTTGTTCGTTTACGTACAATTCCTTTGCTATCAATCCACCCCCTACCCCCGCCAGCGGGGGACAAACACCTGTTTCCTTCATGGATCTTATGGCAGTGGATGCAGCGGGTTGTATGCCGCCCAGATTTATTTTTATCTGGTCGGGGTTGGCACCAGGTTTTACATAAAAGAGTTTTTCTACGTTGTTTCCGTATGCCTTGAGTTTTAATTCTATGCCCTTATAGACTTCTCCAATATCAACCACATCATACGTGGAAATGTTGGATTTCCACTTCTCTTGGTCATTTCCTCTGAAGTAATTTACCTTTGTTACCGACTTGCCTTCTCCTTTTATTCCCTTTACTTTTGCTCCAACAAGCGTTTCTTTTAAGGCAACTCCCTGCAATGATTTGTTGGAGATCGGGGGTTGGGATTTGTGGGTTGGGGGATGTAAATCGTTGATTTGTCTTGCATCGTGTATCACATCGGGCGAATGCAATTCGCCCCTACACTTCTGTATTCTGGCTCCTGTCTCCAGACTTCTGTTATTATCATTAGCAGACTTTGGTAACGCATACACAATCTCTCCCTCTTTTGTGACAAACACCGTCCCGCCAAAGGTATTGGCGTAAAATGCAACTTTTTTATCTGCCTGCCCTTCATTGGCAATAAACGGTATTTGGAGTTTCCTGATCTTTTGGTTAACCGCCTTGTTTGATGGTTTACCTGTGCCTTCTTGCGCAAATAACGGAAAAGCAAAACCAAATAGCAATGAAACCACTATTGAAAAGGTAAAAATAAGGCTTCTTTTTTTCATAAGTATTGCCCTTATTAAATATGTAAAGGTTTATAGGGTAAAATAGTGCGTGCATTATAGACAACGCAATTCCATTGTCAATACTTAAAAAAGGCCAGCCTCGCACGGGACAAGCAATGTGTGGCCTCCCATAAGAAGGCTTTCCCTGCGGGCTCAGGTTTGCAGCCTGAACCCATGAGTTTATGCGTATAATGGGGCAATGTACTACGGCAAAATTCCAATGCCCAAATCACAAAATCCCTG
>NZ_CAADGZ010000069.1:0-17316 GCF_900696675.1 uncultured Candidatus Kuenenia sp.
TTGACGGAGAAAGGCCAGAAGTTCTCTTGTTCACTGATGACCGCTTCAGCCCTTGATATTAAAGCACTTACGGAAATGGCGGCATGAAAAACACGCATAAAAAACAAGAAATTGATGGATAGTAGTACAAAGAAAAACCTACAAAAAATGTCATTGCGAGGAGTGGAGCGACGAAGCAATCTCTTGTTCCCAAAAGACTTAAGATTGCTTCGCTGTAGCTCGCAATGACGGTATCAATGTAGATATTTTAATGAAACGTTATACTAGTAATAATATATCCCCTGATATGCTGGTTTGATATGTTAAAAACATGAATAAAATAGAACAAATATTCGATGACTATCGCATGATAGCAATTATCATCTATGCTGAATATGAAAAAGAGGGCATTGAATTCTTAACGCCTGATAATTTCTCACAGCAGCTTGCATATATGAAACGTCCTGCCGGATATACAATTCAGGCGCATATCCATAAACCCGTTCCAAGAAATGTTAAATATACGCAGGAAACCTTGTTTATAAAAAAGGGCAAGGTTAAGATAAATTTCTACAATGAAGAAAAACAATATCTGGATTGCAGGACATTAAAAGCAGGCGATGTAATCCTGCTTGTCTCAGGCGGCCATGATTTTTTGATGCTTGAAGATACAGAAATGATTGAGGTTAAACAGGGACCCTACGCTGGTGAAGAGGATAAGGAGAGGTTTTAAGAGATAAAGATTGAGATTGAGGTTGAGGAATGTATAAAAGTTTCAGGGAAATGCCTATATGGAGTGAGGCAATGGAGATGGCAGAATCAGTTCTCCGGCTAACGGAATCTCTTCCAAAGAAAGAGGATTATGGTCTAACTGGGTGCATTCCCGATTTTTTGTGACTTCCGCCATGTTTTAATAAAACGTACAGTAGTGTTAACCCTGACAGGGTTTCAAACCCTGTCAGGGTTGTTTTGCCTCAACTCCATGAACACTTACAAAAAATCGGGAATGCTCCCGTCTAACTTCTCAAATACGACGGGCAGCTTTAAGTATCCCCGCAAACATTGCAGAGGCATTTGGTCGGTATCATATAAACGACAAAATTAATTTCTATTATTTTTCCAGAGGTTCAGTAGCAGAGACGCAAAACCACCTGGGATATGGTTTGATAGTAAGATATTTTCACCAGGCAGATATAAGTATGATTGACCACAAGCTAAACAAATTATATGAATCTATTAATCGCCTCATCAAATCCCTAAAATCTCAACCTCAACCTCAACCTCAACCTCAACCTCAACCTGGATATACCAAACTATGATCCCCGTCAACGAACCACTGCTAACCGGCAATGAAAAGAAATACCTGGCAGAATGCATCGATACCGGCTGGATATCTTCGGAAGGGCCTTTTGTCCGCCAGTTTGAACAGGGTATTGCTGCGCGTGTATCCAGAAGGCATGGAATCGCCGTAAGCAACGGCTCTGTTGCGCTGGAGGCGGCGGTTGCAGCCCTCGGCATCGGAGAGGGAGATGAGGTTATTATACCCACCTTTACCATAATATCCTGTGCTGCTGCTGTCGTTCGTGCCGGTGCAATGCCAGTTTTGATAGACTCTGACCCCATTACCTGGAATATTGATGCGGAGAAACTCAAGATTAAGCTTAAGGATGAGATTGATAGGAAAGGGAACAAGAAAATAAAGGCGATTATGGTGGTTCATATCTACGGCCTTCCCGTGGATATGGAACCAATATTAGAACTGGCAGAAAAATACCGTCTCTTGATTATTGAAGATGCGGCAGAGATGCTAGGGCAAACATATAAGGGGCAGCCATGTGGCAGTTATGGCGATATAAGCACAATGAGTTTTTACCCTAACAAGCATGTAACCACCGGCGAAGGGGGAATGATTTTGACCGATAGTGACGCGTTAGCAGAGAAATGCCGCTCTTTGAGAAACCTCTGTTTTCTGGCTAAGAAAAGATTTGTTCATGAGGAACTTGGCTGGAATTTTCGAATGACCAATCTTCAGGCAGCCGTTGGAATAGCACAGATGGAACAACTGGATGTGTTTGTTATAAAAAAACGCAAAATGGGACAAAAATACACCGAACTTCTATCCGACATTAAATCAATTGACCTGCCGGTACAAAAAACGGATTATGCAGAAAACATCTATTGGGTTTATGGCATTGTGCTAAAAGACGAAATCCCTTTTGACGCAGAAGAAGCCATGAAACGATTGGGTGAGAAAGGCATCGGTACCCGTCCGTTTTTCTGGCCGATGCATGAACAGCCGGTATTCAAAAAGATGGGGTTCTTTAAAGGAGAATCTCATCCAGTTGCTGAAAGGATTTCCCGCCGTGGATTTTATATCCCCAGCGGTCTTGCCTTAACGGATAACCAAATAAATGAAGTTTCCCGGGCGCTACACGAGGTGCTGGCATGAAGGTTTTTGATAAATACTCCGAGTATTATGATATTCTCTATAACGACAAAGATTATGCTTCCGAGGCGGGTTTTATTGATACTATCATTAAAAAATACCGGCCAAATGCAAAATCAATCCTGAATCTCGGGTGCGGCACGGGAACCCATGATTTTCTCTTAGCACAAAAAGGATACGATATTACCGGCATAGACTGTTCCGGATCTAACATCAAAAAAGCGAACTCAAAACTTACAGATATCGATAAATTTAAAAATTGCCTGGAGTTCCATGAAGGTGATGTTCGCATCTACAGAGCAAATAAAACCTATGACATTGTTATTTCGCTGTTTCATGTAATCAGTTACCAAATTACTAATGCGGACTTGAAATCTGTTTTTGAAACTGTAAAGATACATCTGAATAATAATGGGCTTTTTATTTTTGATTGTTGGTACGGACCTGCAGTATTGCATGTGCGACCTGAAACGAGAATTAAGCGAGTAGAGAGTAAAGATACCAGAATAATCAGGATTGCAGAACCGGAAATATTTCCAAACGAGAATAAGGTGCATGTAAAGTATCACGTATTCGTCATTGACAAAGTTACCAATAATGTTACTGAAATCAGGGAAACCCACCCTATGCGGTATTTATTTAAGCCGGAGATAGATGAATTAGTATCTGTTTCAGGATTAAACACTTTAGAATGTGCCGAATGGATGACGGACAATCCTTTAGGTTTAAATACATGGAAGGCTTATTTTGTCGCTACAAAGCAAATGGCGGTTGCTAAATGAAACCGCGTCAGGAAAAAAATAACAAATCCTTGCCACCCATCCTTGTCTATCAAATGGGCAAAGTAGGCTCCACAGCAATTTTGAAGTCATTGCAGAGACTGAATCTTTATAACAGAGTTTACCACGCACATTTTTTGTCAAAAAGCGGGATAAAGAGTGTGGAAGATTACTACCGAAGCCTTCCATATATAGAAGTTCCTAACCATATTTACGAATCGAAACAGATATGTATCGAGATTGAAAATTCCACACGAGAGCAGAAATGGAAAGTTATTACCCTTGTTAGAGATCCCATAGCCAGGGATATATCTGATCTATTTCAAAACATAGAGCGCGATTTCCCACAAATTAGAACACTTGATAGTAAAAATGCCCTGATAGAAATTAAAACATATTTATACAACATGATCATTAAATTTGACGAATCAACTGATTATGCCTGCAGTTGGTTTGACAAAGAGATCAAGGAAGTATTCGGATTTGACGTCTATTCACATGACTTTAGCAAGACGAATGGTTATCAAATATTTCAAACGGAAAAGGCAGATATTCTTGTCATTAAGTTGGAGAAATTATCTGAAATTCACAAGGAAGCTTTTCGGCAGTTTTTAGACATACATGATTTTACTATCGTAAAAGAAAATATAGGGTCAGATAAGTGGTATAACGAATACTACAAAGAAGTAGTAAATTCATTGCGTATCCCTGGACAGATAGTTGATAAAATATACGATTCCAGGTATTCAAAACATTTTTATACGGAGGGGGAGTTGTCTTCCTTTAAAGAAAAATGGTCCGGCAAGTCTTTTTACAATAAAAAAGACAAAAAAATATTGATTGTCCACCCGGAAGGAAACTTGCACAACAACCCTAATCTGAGCGGAATTGTGGAAATTCTATGTGAAAACGGTTGCAGTGCAGATGTTTTTTCTCTGAAGCATGAAACGATTGCTCAGAAGGCTCTGTGCTATGGATCACAGATGTTCCTTTTCGATGGGACACGAGATAGTACCGCTGGAGTATGCTTATTGGCTTCAAAAGTGTTTTTTTCCCCGCAAGAATTAGCACTACATGTACGAAGTGTTTACAAGGACTATGATCTCGTGGTTGGGGTTGACCGTGGTATTATTGAAGCTTCAATTATCGCTAGTGCACTGGAAGTTCCTTGTGGGTTGATCTCTTATGAAATATTTTTTGCTGATGAAGCCGGTGTGCAATTCAAACAGACTGAAATACACGCGTGTCAGAATATTTCTTTTGCTATCTGTCAGGATGAGATTCGCTCCGCTCAATTATCGAAGGAAAACAGGATTCCACTGGAAAAAATAATTAACATTCCGGTTGCCGGACGTGCCGTAAAACGCGGTGAAAGGTGTTGGTATTTTCACGATAAATTCGGAATAGACCACAGAAAGAAAATAGCCCTTTTGGCGGGTAGTATTGATAAATGGACAATGGCGGAAGAACTTATAGAAAGCGTTTCACGCTGGGATCCTGAGTGGGTGCTGGTTTTGCACAATCGTTACGGACTTGATGGTGGAGTGCATACCATATACGAACGCTACAAAAACAAACCAAATATTTACTTTTCGTTTGACCCTGTTAAATTAGTGCAAGATATGCATATATTATTACATTCCTGCGATTTAGGCATAGCGCTCTACAGAGCAACCAAACAAGGTATTTTTACCGGTAATAATCTAACTTACCTCGGAATGGCATCCGGTAAGATAGCTACATATCTTCAGCATGGCTTGCCGTTGCTTATCAATGAGATTGGCGAAATGAGCAGATACGTAGAGTCGTATGGTCTTGGTATATCGCTTAAAAGTGGCGATGGTATAAACCCAGGAGCCTTGTGCGAAGCCCCTTTTGCATACAAAGAACGATGCTATGGCTTTTTTGAAAACAAATTAGATTTGAATAAAACGATTCATCCATTCCTTGATAAGATGAATTCTTTGTTGAGAAAATGGCAAAGTGATAGTTCCTACGGGAAAGCAGGACAGGTGTCATCGGCTGACGTGTTGAGTATCAGCACGGAAAAATCTTTGGAATTTCTTAATTTACTAGTCAAACAAGAATTGCAAGACGGTAATATACAGAAAGCTAAGGAACTATTGTCGAAAATTCTTAATCAGTTACCGGACAATATAAAAGCGCTTAATAATCTTGCAGTTATTGAAATCCTTGAAAAGAATTGGGATGCGGCAACAGAAGCCTTAAGAAAGGTTTTATATCTTGACCCTTCCAACAAGGTTGCGCTGGAAAATACTAAACAATTGGAAAGACACCTTGTTTTATACAAGGCAGTTTTAGAAGCAGAAAAATTAGTAGGACAAAAGCAATATGCTGAAGCATATAAGATATTGGAAAAGGTTTTAGAAATTGACAAGAATTCCGTGGATGCCTTGAATGCTATTGCTAAAATCAGAATTGCAAGAAACGATTTTGAAGTCGCCGGAAAGGTGTTAACCAAGGTATTACAATTACATCCGGCAAATAAAACTGCTATTGAAAGCCTCGAATACATAAAGAAACAAGTGAACGTTAAAGATCACGCACCGTTGCCAGCGGGGGCGACTGCACTTGGAACTACTGCCGTTACGACTGAAGCTTGTTCTGGAATATCCGGAAGAACAGAGGCAGATTTTCAACATCTATTAGAAATGCTTAATCTTCAAGCCAAACAAGCATTGCAAGAGGGTAATGCTAAAAAGGCAAAAGAACTATTAGCAAAAGTTCTTAACCAGTCACCAAATAATGTAAAAGCACTTAACAATTTTGCAGTAACGGAAATTCTTGAAAAAAATTGGGAATCAGCACGAGAAGTTTTACAAAAAATTCTTGAACTTGATCCTTCTAATAATGTTGCACTTGAGAATGTTAAATATTTAGAAAATCAGGTATCTTTACATAAATTATTTTTAGAAGCTGAGAAACTAATTGAACAGAAGGAATATTCGAATGCACGTGAGATATTGAAAAATATCTTAGAGATCGATGATAGGCACATTGATGCACTTAATGATCTTGCGGTTATAGAAATCTCAGAAAATAACCTATTTAACGCAAGAGAAATTTTAAACAAAGTTTTAAGGAATGATTCTAACAATCAAATTGCAAAGGAGAACTTGGAATATCTTGAGCAACTAATCCATGTATCAGAAGAGAAAAGTTCAGATATTAAAGTTTCTGCAATAGTATCGACATACAATTCCGAACGATTTATCCGTGGTTGTTTAGAGGATTTGACAAATCAAACATCATACAAGAAGGGTGCACTGGAAATTATTGTGATAGACAGTTGTTCACCGCAAAATGAACAAGCTATTGTTGATGAGTTTCAAAAATCATACAGGGACATTGTTTATATACGGACTGAAAAACGGGAAACCATTTATGCCGCCTGGAACCGGGCAATCAAAATTGCCAAAGGAGAATATATCACTAATGCCAATACGGATGACCGCCACCGCAAGGATGGTTTGGAAATTTTAGCAAATGAATTGGATGAAAACCCTGATGTTGTATTGGTATACGGGAATCAAATTATTACCGAAACAGAAAATGAGACCTTTGAACACCACAAACCAGTTGGTGTCTTCCAATGGCCAGATTTCAACAGAAATTATTTGTTAAAAGTATGCAGCATTGGACCACAACCGATGTGGAGAAAGTTAGTTCATAGTGAGTTTGGCTATTTTGATGATATATTCCAGGTCGCCGGAGACTATGAATTTTGGTTAAGAATTTCCCAAAAATATCATTTTAAACATATTCCTGAATATCTGGGATTATATCTAAGATCTCCACAAAGTGCAGAATATAGAAACCAGGAACTAACCCAACAAGAAACACTTGTTATTCAAGAAAAATATAAAAAGTTAAAGGATATCCAAGAGAAACCCATCGCGAAGTTACCATTAGTCAGCATCATTATTCCCACTTACAACAGACCAGGCACCCTGAAGATTGCACTGGAGAGTATTGTCGCACAAACGTACAAGTTTATTGAAACCATTGTAGTTAACGACGCCGGAATAGATGTGCTAAATGTCATTGATACATTCAGGGATCGATTATCTATCAAATATTTCGTTCACAATATAAATAAAGATCGCTCTGCTGCAAGAAATACTGCAATAAAACATGCTTCTGGTAAATATATTGCGTATCTTGATGATGATGATATTTTTTATCCCGACCATATTGAAACACTGGTCAGCTTTCTGGAAACAAACAATACTTATAAAGTTGCTTATACAGATGCTTACAGGGCATTTCAAGAGAAGGAACACGGAAAATATATAACAAAAAACAAAGAGATACCTTATTCTTTTGACTTTGACTATGATCGTATCCTTACGGGTAATTTTATACCGACGCCCTGTATTATGCATTATAAATCGTGCATTGACGTTGTAGGAATATTTGATGAAACGCTTGGTGCTCACGAGGACTGGGATTTATGGATAAGGATGTCAACAAAATTCCAATTTGCGCATATCAGGAAAATTACCTGTGAATATTCCTGGAGGGAAGATGGCTCGTCAACCACATTCGGTAGAAAAGAGGTAATGGATTATACAAGAAATGTTGTTTTACAACGGGGAATAAAAATTTACCGGGAAAAACAAATTAGAGGACTATTTAATAGAGCGGAAGCTTCATTTCAAAGTGGTGCTTACAACGAAGCGATTGATGCATATAAAAAAGCCATCGAAACAAGCCCTTCTCCCAAGCAACAATTACCGCCGGAAGAAACTTCCCGCCTTTATGACGCATACTACAATCTTGCCCTTTCATACATAAATACCCAAAAGGTAGACGATGCCATTGCTGCTTTCCGAAAGGCAGTTGAATTACACAATGCTGACGCCACTATTTATAACAATTTGGGCGTTTTGTATTTCAGGAAAAGAATGCATGATGATGCAAGGCACTGCTTTGAAAAGGCATTGGCAATAGACGTTGATTACGCAGAGGCGCAACAAAATCTTGAAAAAATATCCAGCCTGAAAATTTCATAACACTGGTATACCGCAGAGAAGACGGAGAACGCAAAAGACATGGACAGACTTATGGCTGACAATGTGAAATATTATGACATACACAGAGCTGACGGGCCGCGCCGTATATTTCACCATGCACCCGATGTCTTTAAGGAAAATAAACAATCAAATATCTGACGCGTCTCAGGAGCCGATAGTATCAGATAGACAAATTTGTGAAGGGGTGCATTCCCGATTTTTTGTAACCGTTTGTGTGATTGGGGCAAAACAACGCTGCAAGGGATGTGGCAAGCCTGTCCCCCGCTGGCGGGGGATTAAGGGGGTGGAATTGTCTGCGGAGGAAATCTGGAAGGTTTATAACATGAATAGCCATAAGTTTTTCTTCTAATTCCTAAGCTTTGCGTGGAAATGCATGTCACGAAACAGGATAAAATTGTCCATTTGACCCGTGTGCGGAGCGTAGGAAAGAGGGGCAAGTTTGTTTTCATAATAAAGGGGTAGTTGAATCGATGGAGAAATCCAGTCCACCCCCTGAACCCCCGCCAGCGGGGGACATTGTTTGAACAACAGGAGCATTCCCGATTTTTTGGTTAACTAATTGTACATTGTAACACAAGCATCCTGCTTGTGGCATTTTGCCCTCAAGCTGGAAGCTTGAGTTACTATTCTCTCCCCCTGCTAAATGACATTTTTACAAAAAATCGGGAATGCTCCCCCCTTGATTAGGAGACAGAGTGCATGGGCTCCATCCGTTACCATTAAAAAAATATATGACCGTGTTGTTGCATCTTTTCTCTTCGCTATTTAAAGTGTTAGGCATACTGCCTTGTTCTTTATGAAAGGCAATATCACGGAAGGTGGCTAAATTAACAGAACACTCGCATAATGCCCCTATTCGTGCCAATTTTCAGTGCTGCATACTTTCTTCATTGAGATATGCCCGTTATTTTTCAATAAGGGCCAATTGGTAAAAGGAAGGTACAGAAAAAAGCGTTTTTATTTTTTGAAGGCGTGTATTAATAAACTGTTGTAAAGATTCACCCCGCTAGAGTCCGCTAATATTCATCGTCATAAGAAATTCGGCATTTGTTTTTGTTTTTGAAAGCCTGTTCTTTAATAATTCCATAGCTTCTATAGGATTCATTTCGTTAAGCACCTTTCTGAGTATCCAGATGCGTTTAATTTCGTCTGCATTAACAATTAACTCTTCTTTGCGGGTACCTGAACGGGTAATATCAATTGCGGGAAACAGTCTGCGGTCTGCCAGCTTCCTGTCAAGATGAAGCTCCATATTGCCAGTGCCCTTGAACTCTTCAAAAATAACCTCATCCATCCTGCTTCCCGTATCAACAAGTGCGGTTGCAATGATGGTAAGGCTGCCGCCTTCTTCAATGTTTCTTGCAGCCCCGAAAAACCTTTTAGGTTTCTGAAGGGCACTTGCATCCACACCGCCGGACAGTATTTTGCCACTGTGGGGAATCTCTGTGTTGTATGCCCTTGCCAGTCTTGTGATGGAATCGAGCAGCACAACAACGTCTTTGCCATATTCCACCATGCGTTTTGCCTTTTCTATTACCATTTCCGCAACCTGAATATGCCTGCTTGCCGGCTCATCGAAGGTAGATCCTATAACCTCCGCATCAACCGACCTGTCCATATCCGTAACTTCTTCCGGCCTTTCATCGATGAGCAGGATAATCAAATACGCTTCGGGATGGTTTTTTGTAATACTATTTGCTACTTTTTGAAGCAACACTGTTTTCCCCGTGCGTGGAGGCGCTACGATTAAACCCCTCTGGCCTTTGCCGATAGGCGTAACAAAATCCATAATTCTTGTCTCAAGTTCAGCAGGATCTTTTTCTAAAAAAAGCCTTTCAGTTGGGTGAAGGGGAGTCAGGTCATCAAAAACAATCTTATCTCCCATCATTTCCGGATTTTCAAAATTTATTGCCTCAACACGCAACAATGCAAAATACCGTTCTGAATCCTTTGGTGGCCTTATTTGCCCTGATACAACAGCGCCGGTACGAATGCCAAAACGGCGTATTTGCGAAGGCGAAATGTAGATGTCGTCCGGGCAAGGCAGGTAATTATAGTCAGGTGAACGGAGAAAACCAAAACCCTCCGGAAGCACCTCCACTACGCCTTCTCCGTACATCAGACCATTTTGATTGACTCTTTCCTTCAGGATTTTAAAGATCAGTTCCTGCTTCTTTAATCCCGTGTATTCTTTAAGCCCTTCCTTCTTGGCGATATCCTGTAATTCCTTGATTGTTTTCTTTTGCAGTTCTGTTATGTGCATTTTGCCGCGTTTGATTTCCTCATATTTTTCATTTGTTTCTTTATCTATTACTTCTATTTCTTTTTTACTGTCCAAGACCATATTCATTGTCTCCTTACCTTTCATAACTATTTATCCTCTATATAAAGTTGCCAGAATTTTTTGACTTGCAGAAATGTATTATCGACCGAGAAATTATTATCAATAATATAATCCGCCTTGTTTTTCTTCTCTTGCAGATCCATCTGGAAAGATTCTCTTTTTTCCAATTCTCCTTTGCTCCAGTGCCTGCTGATTTGACTTCGCTTTATCCGTTGGTCTTTGCCGGTATTTACAAATACCACATAATCACATACCATTGAAAGCCCCGATTCTTCTAATAAAGCAGCATCGATAACGATAGCATGCTTTTTGCCGCGATGTATTATGTCGTCAATTTTTGCATAGATTTGTTTTATAATAATGGGATGCAATATCGAGCATAAAGTATCCAAACCGGCCTTATCCCTGAATACGATCTCTGCCAGTTGTCTGCGGTCTATTCCGCCATAGCCATTTTTCACCGTATTGCCATATGTTTCTATTATATTTTTTTTAATCTCATCTCTTAAAAGCAGTGTATGGCACATCTCATCGGCATCGATGTGTGCCGCTCCCAGCGAAGCCAGCATCCGGGCAATGGCACTTTTTCCGCTGGCGATGCCTCCTGTTATGCCAATAATTTTTGGTCTGTTGCGCACTATGTTTCCATCCAGTTTTTCCCCGTCTTGATATTCACCTTAACGGGAACCCTGAGCGTTACGGCATGCCCCATTTCTTCCTGCACCATTATACGAGTCTGCTCCAGCGCCTGTACCCCTACTTCAAAAAGCAGTTCATCATGTATTTGCAGCAGCATGCGTGCTTCATAATCCCCGCATTTCAATTTTGAATAAATATTGTTCATTGCAACCTTTATCAAATCAGCGGCGGAGCCTTGAATTATCGTGTTTATGGCAATACGCTCCGCGAGGTTTCTGAACCGTTTATTCTTTGCATTAATATCGGGAATGGCACGTTTTCTATTAAAAAGTGTTTTTACATATCCCATTTCTTTCGCCTCTTCGACTACCTTATCCCTGAATTCCCGCACCCCCTGATACAAAGTAAAATATGCATCGATAAAATCTTTTGCATCATTTAATGAAAGACCGGTATCCCGTGAAAGCCCATATTCATTAAGTCCGTAAATAATGCCAAAGTTTATCGCTTTCGCATTGCGCCGCATTTCTGTCGTTACGTTTTCCAGAGGAACATGATAAATGGAGGACGCCACCGCAGCGTGAATATCCAAATCTTCCCTGAACGCCTCCATCAGCGCCGTATCTTCAGAAAAATGTGCAAGTATCCTTAACTCGATTTGCGAATAATCCGCCGACAAGAACACTGCGTTTTTTCCGGATGGAATAAACGCCCTGCGAATTTGTTTGCCAATATCTGTTTTGACCGGAATATTCTGAAGATTTGGATTACTGCTGCTGAGGCGGCCAGTTGACGTCACTGTTTGATTAAAGGTCGTATGGATTTTCCCTGTATCCTGATTTAAGAGATTCGGCAAGGCGTCTGCATACGTGCTTTTAAGCTTCGCAAGCTGCCGGTATTCCAGCGCCAGTTTTGGCAATGGATGACGCCATGCAAGGGAAGCCAGCACGTTTGCATCTGTTGATACGCCTGTTTTTGTGCGCCTTAATTTTGGTAATTGGAATTTATCAAAAAGGATTGCCCCCAATTGTTTGTGAGAACTGATATTAAACTCCTGCTCTGCAACACGATAGATTTCTTTTTCCAGACACTGCAATTGTGCCGCTAAATCACCGGACATCTGCCGAAGAAAGTCTGCATTAATACAGATGCCATTCCCCTCCATTTCCGCCAACACATAAATCAGAGGAATCTCTATTTCCTGAAAAAGCTGCCATAATCCTTCTTTCTTTAATAACGGCGACATTGTTTCCGCCAGGCGAAATGTTATGTCGGCGTCCTGGCAGGCATATTGGCATACCTTATCTACCGGCACTTTATCCATCGTTATCTGCTGTTTGCCGGAACCGATTAATTCAGCGATCATTATTGTTTTGTAAGATAAGTATTCAAAGGCAATGTCATCAAGATTGTGGTTTCTTTTCGCCGGATTGAGCAGATAAGAAGCAATCATTGAATCAAAATAAATGCCTTTTAACCCGATGTTGTGTTTTTTCAGCACAAGCAAATCATATTTGATATTTTGTCCTATTTTCTTTTTACTTTCGTCTTCCAGGACTTTTCTTATTTCAGGAAGAACAATATCCGCCGTTAAATGCCTTGTGTTTTCAGGCGCCATCAAAGGCACATAATATGCTTCCTTCTGTTCCCATGAAAAAGAAAGTCCGACAATGTGTGCTTTAAGGGGATCGGTACCGGTTGTTTCCAAATCTATTGCAAAGGCGTCTTTTTTGCTTATCTGCTCAAGAAACCCGTGAAATTGTTCAATAGTATTTATGAGATAATAATGTGTCGCCTCTGTATTTGCAGTAGCTACCATATCGGAGAGAAGGGTATTGAATCCAAAAGATCGAAATAATTTCCTGAGTTTTATATTCTCTCCGGTGGACAGTCTGCAGGATTCCATATCCACCGTGAGGGGGATATCGTTATAAAGATCCAGCAGTTCCCTGGAGAACCTGGCCTGGTCGGCAAATGTCCGCAGGTTTTCCTGTCTTTTTTTCCCGGAAATATGACCAACATTGGCAAGTACGGATTCCAGCGACCCCCATTTTTTGATAAGATCGAGGGCGGTTTTATTACCAATACCAGGAACACCGGGAATATTATCAGAAACATCTCCCGCAAGTGCCAGCACATCAACCACCTGATTCGGCATAATGCCCTTTTGCGTAAATAGCACGTCCGAATCAATAATCTCCCCTTTTTTTGCGTGCAGTATTTTTACCTTCGGCCCGATTAATTGCTCCAAATCCTTGTCCGAGGTGACAATTACCACTTCTATTTCTTCTTTTTCCAGTACGGTTACTAACGACCCAATCACATCGTCCGCTTCATACCCCTTTGCCGCGTAAACCGGAATGCCAAACGCTCTGACAACTTTATAAATCAAAGGGATCTGAACTTGCAAATCTTCCGGTGTTTCCTTGCGGGTTGCTTTGTAGTCACTATATTTTTGATGTCGGTTTGTAGTATATTTTGTGTCAAATACCAGCGCCAAATAGTCAGGACGTTGTTCCCGCAGCAATTTCAGCAACATCCTTGTAAAACCATATACTGCGTTTGCCGGTGTGCCGTCAGGCGTTGTCAGCTTTGCCGTAATAGCATAAAACGCCTGATAACAATGAGAATGGCCATCGATGATAAAAAACCGTTCCGGCATTTTGGGTTAGTATTGTAATTTGGTTCTACTATGCAAAACCGTGTGTGTCATGTTACATAAAGAATGCTATTGGCATTTTACAACTATATGACAGACAGGGTGATTGCGCTGGTAAGGTAAATAAAGAGGATATGTTGTATGTTATTTACAATCAGGTCTCTAAAAAGTGGAAAAGGAATAGCTTGTTCAATAAAACAACTGTGGTATTAAAAAACAGTTTTCGTATGGAAAAAAACGGAAAATGCACAGACTGGAAAAAAGGATTTGATTTACCGCTATGCAAAAATTGGATGGAATACTTTCTGAAACGTAATTACAAAAAATGTTACCATGTATAAATGTTTTGTCAAGTCAAATATGCAAAATCAACACCGCATTTACCAAGGTTTCTTGGAGTTTTGCTATACACGTTAATTTTTAAAAAAACGGCCATCGATTTACCTACAGCGGTTTTTTTCATTTTCTCTGCAAGGTTTGTTTTAAAATAGATACGTTCATCCATGCTGGGCGTAAACAAGTAAATATTGTAACATTTTAGCTTTTTGAAAAATTCACGGTATAGAAAAAATACCATGTAGCCCCGTTAGGGGCGGTCTTGTTTGTAGCACAATAAAATTCAATAGAGTAAATAGCTCCGTAGGAGCGGCCTGTATATGATTGACAGGAAGACAGGCCGCTCCTGATTATAGAGACAGGTTTCAAACCTGTCTCTACGATCTACTTATCGGTAATACGTTTTTTTTAAACCAAAGTGTTACATACCTTTATATTGTAGATTTGAAAATTGGACAGCATTTTTGGAAAAAATCATTTGCATTGTTGTCTCGGCCATCCGGAAGGTGGCAATGTGCCAGTGTATTTTTTAAAATACTGTGTAATTTTTTCGTGAGATTCATAGCCAGGTTCTTTTATATCTTCTGTCCGTGTCATTACAAGATAGTTATTTTTAAATTCTATTGATGTTGACCATGTGGTAACATTGCCGTCTTCCGCATCTGTTCCCTCCCAAAAAGAACCGATAAGTCTACTACCGGAGATTTTATAAGCAATGGTATCGTCCACTTCGTAGCACTTTTTCTCATGAGTGTACCATTTTGCGGTATTACCATTAAACTGGAAAATTTCTTCATCAATCACATTGGTTTCTTTCCAGTCTTCCCGTTCTCCATCATCGATGTCATACCCTTCGACAATTTCTTTTTCCAACAACCATGTCCCTGACAACCCTGCTGATTCAGAAGAAGATGATTTGTTTTTTTCTTCACATCCGAATCCAAATAACAGGGTAAAAACAAATAACACAACAATTCCCCTATACTTTTTCATATTAGCCCCTTTCCCTGAATAGTACTTGTTAAGATTTATAAAAAACATATTACCTTATTTCTAAATTCGAAATAAATTCAAAATTTCAATTCTGCCCACCCTACCCTCGCCAGCAAAGGACATTCTCTCCCTCCGGAGGGGAATTGGGGCGCTTTGGAATTTGTTTCGTGCTTCATGCTTGTTTGGTTCTGGCTTGTCCAGCGTAAGAAGTTCAATATTTTTGTAGAGACGCATCGCATGCGTCTCTACATTAACATCAACAACAGAATAAAGTCGCTGCCAAAGGAATCCTAATTTATTTGGCGAATAGCGCTCTATGTATTTAATAGCCAAGTCACCCTACCGGGCAGGCAGGAACAATATAAAACGTGGGGGGTTCAGGTTGCAAACCAATGTCATTTAAGCAACCAGCCGCAAAAGTCCCCCTTAGAAAAGGGGAATAAAGGGGGTTGTTTTCAATCAAATAACCTTAACTTAATGACATTGGTTTGCAAACCTGAACCCGCCATGTGCATTTTTAATCTGTACTACTATCCATCAAATCCTTGTTTTTCTGCTAGTTTTTCAAAATGTACAACCGTAAGGCATTGATTAAATGAGTGTTACGTAAAATTTCTAGCATTGGGTTTTTTGGTAACACTTTAGTTTTTTGAAAAATGTATTACCTATAAGCTCCGTAGGAGCAGCCTGTTTGTAGCAAAATAGAATATTATAACAGATCGCAGAGGCAGGTTTGAAACCTGTCTCTGCAATTAGGAGCGACCTGTCTCTTGTAAATCCATATTAAACAGGTCTACCTGAATACGGACAGGCCGCTCCTACGGAGCTATTTACTCTATTGAATTTTATTGTGCTACAAACAGACCGCCCCTAACGGGGCTACATGGTATTTTTTCTATACCGTGAATTTTTCAAAAAGCTAAAATGTTACGTTTTTTGTCATTTTGAATTTGTTTGCAGCCAAAGGCTGCGCCAATTAATCTGTGGTTACTCCTTCATGCTTCGTTGTTCGTTATAATCTCTTACACAGAAAGGTTAATATGATTTCGCCAGGTATCTGATCAAATCTGTGCTGGTAATTATTCCGATAAGGTTGCGGTCGTCATCGATGACGGGGAGTGAGTGAAATAGCCCATTACTCAGAATATGTGCAGCTTTTCTCATCGAGTCCCTGATATTAATAGTAACTAAGTTTTTCTGCATAACCTGCTCTATGGTATATTGTTGGTCAATTAATTCATCAAGTAATTTAGTATTCGTTTTTGCGGATGCGATGTTGAGTTTTAACATATCGGTAGCGCTGATAAGACCCACAAGTTTTCGATCATTTACCACAGGGACATGATGAATTTGGTTTTCTGCCATCATTTTACGTACAGTACTCAGTTTTTGATCTATGGATACGGTGTGTACATTTGCCGTTATGACATGAGAAATTGGGTCAAGATTTTTCATCGTAATTATTTATAAAGATTCACAAATTAAGTAAGAGAAAAATGGTTTGTAGGTGAAAAAATGCTTTTTTCTGATAACTAACCAGCACAGGCCGGAACTAAACAAAGATTACAACAGAACACGTATATTAAAAAATCGTCATAAGTTTACTACTATCAATTAACCATTGTAAGAAGGCAATTACAATGTGTTTATCTTATATAAAAAATCCGGGTAAGGCAAACAAATCATTTCGTGTAAATGATTTGAGACCAGTATCATTGAGACTTTGGCTCCCAAAGGGAGACGGAAAGTGTTTCTTTTTTAGACAATTGAAGTCAAAATACTTTCTATCCATATCCCGACACCTGTTCCATCGATACAGGACGTTACGATTATATAGTAAAAAGCATTTATTTTTATAAAAATCTGTTTTTTTCTTGCATTTGAATTGTTTCTAGAGTATTAAATTCTGCATGAATCCATTTCTCAGTGAAAAAACCCGAATAGAATTTAAAAAAGCACATAAGAAAGAGCCTCATAGACGTCATGCCGACCGAATCAAAGCTATACTTCTTCTTGATTCAGGATGGAGTTATGAAGAAGTAGCAGAGGCGCTCTTGTTAGACGATCAAACAATCAGGAATTAC
>NZ_CAADGZ010000070.1:0-17115 GCF_900696675.1 uncultured Candidatus Kuenenia sp.
CAACGCCGAGCTTACGGTCTACGAGACGAAGAATATCTTCGACTCAAAATCTTGGCCTGCATGCTGCCTGATATCTAACACAAAGCAATTTTCGCTCATTTTTACCCACTCGATAGGGAGAAGACCCATTATTATCAAAGTAAACTTTCACTTCACCCATCCAATAACTACCTCCTAAAAATGCATAAAAGTTTTCTACCGAAGAGAGCACGCCTTTTCCCGACTCTTTCCTTCTCCGTGAACTGACTCCGGAGAACGTCTCTCCACAGGATATTCCTCCGATAAGAATGCAAGCAATTTTTCAACCAGCTTTGGGCGCGTAATGTAATAACACCTAAGTTTGCCGTCCTCATGATAATCGACAATCTGTTCATGACGAAGAGCCGTTAAATGCTGTGAGACGTTTGACTGAGGCACATCAAGCAAATCCTGTATGTCTGTGACACATTTAGCTCCACGGGAAAGTTCTTCCAGGATTGCCAGCCTTGTCGGGTGTGCAAGAATTCGTAATCGATCAGCTTTTTTTCTTAAATCAAGTTTTTTCAATTTCAAACTTCCTCATTTCATTATTTCCACCGATGTAGAATAAAAAGGTACGGTAATCTTGCTGAAAGGTATGGGCGCCTCATCAGCCTTCTTGGGGAATATTAAATATTCAATCATGTCTAATCGCAACGTTAGCTTTTTAAAGGATGCATCACGTGGGATTTTGTATTTGTAATAAAATGATTTACACTCTCCAGGCGCCAATCTCCCATCTTTCACCTCCGTTGGGTATCCGGGAAACTCGAATGTCCTTGTAATGAAATATTCCTTTAATCCCTTTTCCTCTCCATTTTCATCCAGCACCGCCACGCGGGCAGCAATGGCCCTGACCGGGCAACCCGTTGGCACATAATGCCCGGCCCCGGTGTTGGTGACCCTTATTTCGGCCTTTACCTTATCTCCCGGTTTAGAGGTATCCTTTTCCGTTTTTAATTCTGTTTTAAGCGCTTTTCTTAATTCCTCAGGACTGCGAGAGCTTTTCTGGTCATGCATACCGTAAATACGCCTTGGCTTTCCCAATGAGGCAAGCCCTTCTTTCCTCTCCATGTGACAATCCTGACAGGTCTCCTTTTTGCCCGACCTTTTATACTCATCGCTGGTATAGCATGTCTTTTTAATCCTTGCCCGTGGAAAGCCCCAGGAATGACAGGTATAACAGAACTCAGACTTTTGAAAAGACGGATCGTATTTAACCGGGTGCGGCGCTTCCCCTTCCTTTATCTTTCGGGGGCCATAAATGGTTTTATTTCGCAAATGACAAACCACACAAGTCACGCCCTCTTTCATAAGAATAGCATCAAATTCTTTGTTTTTTATTGCGACAAAAGGCGAAGGGCCAGTTTCTTTAAACCCCCGTAATATTTTAGGCTTCTGTTCCAGCATGGGAAAATGGCAATTAGAGCAGAAGGGAGGATTATTCCTTGCCGTCCAGCATGCCTGAAATACAGGGTTTGTCGATGATTTGCTGTGCAAGGACTCCCGCCATTGGTCATAAATTTCCCGGTGACAATCTTTACATGAGTCGGCGCTATGTAAAGGAATATTTTGGGGCAAGTCTAACCGGGGAATATAATTTGATGGGCCAATAAATGTGACACCTGCATCACTACCCAACAAAACATGGGAGGCGATAATACTAACTGTTAAAAACAGAATTATTTTAAAGGTGTTCATGTCTATGCTCAAAATTCGATTTTTAAACCAAAGCTGGTAAAAAAGGCATCATAATCACCCAAGAGTAGTGTCTTTGCTCTGTCGTTCTGTACAAGATACCTTGAATTAGCAAAGAACGATATGACAGTATCAGGCGATCGTAGATACTTATAATCAATTCCCATAAACGGCGCTGATTGAAAGAAGTCTGCATTATGCGATTCAGAGAAATACTTACCATCAACTGCTAAGAAGGTATTCCCTACATTAAAATACATCTTAGACCTGAGCCGATAAAGTATTGGGATCCCGTATGTCAGGGAAATAGCATTCACATCAAAATCCATATTATTGGCATCATCCGTTTTACGTCTGTATTGATACAGCGAATATACCAGGGAGACCTTATGATTGTAAGGCAAATCAGAGGCAACACCTATTCCTCCGTGAGATATACTCCCCTTTTTTCCAGTGCCTTCCTGTGTTCTGATACCAAAGAAAGGCTCTATAAAACCAGGCTCTTGAACATTGCCTGCCTTTGAACTTTCTATCTGTCGTAAGTAATCCATGTCTGCAAAAAGCCTTGTAAAAGAAAGGATTCCAGGGAATGGATAGTCAAGGTGCAGTCGTACTCCCTCTCTATTTTGCGGATACTTCTTTGCGTCGTGGAGTTGCCAACTATCCGCATATGTTGTGAAATAGGGAAGTTCATAAAAGAGACCAGGAGATTGGACATCGCCTGGTCTTTCCATCTTTATCACAAAGGGGTCATACTTCGGTTCGACCCAAATGCCTTCCAAGTTAAAACTTACCCTCCCGACTGTGCCACTGATGCCCGTATTAAACAGATTTCCATGAACATCGATTCCATCGCTTCCGATAGGTCGATAAATACTATGTGCATAGGCAACTAGAGAAAAAGACATGGCAGATAGAGAACGCATTGCGGTCGATAAATACTATGTGCATAGGCAACCCATGCCTTATAGGTCGTCAGGAAATTATACGAGTAATCTGCACCGAGGACAAACGCGTCCTGTTTCCCTGTTTTATTGTAAGGAGACTCCCATCGTACCGGATTACCATCCACCATACCCTGTAAGGGTGAGTCTGTTTCAGATGTTGATGCGCCCCTGTTAAACGGACTCATAAAATTGAAACCAAATTTCATATCTTCATATTCCCTTCCCACGTAGAATCCACCCACCCAACTGGTAGAATCTGAATCTTCCGGTAATTCTGCAAAATATACCTCGTACAGGGTTGATGGAATAACGAAGGGGTTATAAAATCGCCTGACAACATTAACTCCATAAAAGGGCAAATAGTCTGGTCCGTAAAAGGTCGGATTGGGTTCGCCTTTAAGTACGTAATCACCCACGTGCAGCGGAGTGAAGGCGCCTACGGACATAGTGGTATCTAAGGGTTGGTACCGCGCCCAGGCCGTGTTGAGTGAGACGTCATTCGAGTGTCCCGCAAAAGGATTGGAAAAATACGGCAGGGTAACACCCCATATATCTCCGGTACCGGCATCACCTCCCAGTCCATATGCATCAACCTCCAGGCCTACAGTCCAGTCCTCTGACATATCTGCATAAACACCCGCCCTTGCCCTTGTCGTTATTGCCGCACCTTCTTCGATGGAAAATACATTCGACGGCCGGGGTAGTGTGTACGTTGGTTCCCACTCCTTGTGCATCCTCTGTGTGAGAAATCCCATCGTATAATCAAAGGCGCCTTGAGTTTTTGCAGTAGCGTCTTTGAAGTCAACGTCAATACCCGTTGCTATAGATTCAATACTAAAAATGGTTTTGTATCTATCTGATTCGGGTTTCGTCTGGAACCAGTTGGATTCTGGCTTTATCTCTTGAAGTGCATCGGCAACCCTATCCATGTCTAACCCAAGCAAAGGGGCTCTGAGGTATTTATCACTTATATCTTCGGTCTTTTTTTTATCTTTGATATTGGGAAGTGTAAAATCAGGGGCATTAGTGCCAACCTGTTCGATATCTGCATAGGCTACGTCATGCAAGGCGATAAAAATAATAAGACAGAAAGAGAATAAAGATAACCACAGTTTCATTTTATTGCCTTCACCTTTCAGGAAAACCAAGAAGAGTTTTACGAGTGACACAATGTTAGCAATATTCCCGGCAGAAAAAGGGTTGTCAAGCGGTTGAAATGATCATGTCCGGAGCGCCACCACCACCAGGTATTCCGACTCAACGAGAGTGGAGCCTCTATTTCCTTTGTTGTGGGCGGTCCAAAGCCCTTCGAGATCTTTGCGAAATGCGGCTTGTCCATCGGCATCAAGTGCAGCGAACGCTCGCTGTGTCGGACCATAAAACTGCCTCCAAAACTCGACCACTTCTGCAGGAGCAAACGGGAACTTAAAGGATATAATGCATCGAGCAAACTCTAATGCTGATGTGCCTTTCTGCAGGCGTTCACGCACCGTGGCTTCGTCTCCCCAAAGAAGTGGAGATGGCACTCCCGGCGGTGGAGGAACACGACTGGTGGTCGTCTTGAATACCTGTCCAATAAATCCGGAAGACACCCAGTTGTCCATAGCGATACGTCCGCCAGGGCGGCATACGCGGACAAGCTCTGCCGCAGTCTTTTCCGGGTGTGGGGCAAACATTGCCCCAAACATCGTAACCACCAAATCAAAGGTGTGGTCGGGATAGGGAAGGTTTTCAACATCGCCTTCATCAAGCTTGATCAGGAGTCCCTCTGTTTTCGCACGATCTCTGCCTTGTTCCAGGAGATTAGGAACTATGTCTACTCCGGTAACACATGCGCCGGCCCGCGCACATGGCAAAGTAAGATTACCGGTACCGCATGCAACATCAAGTACTCTAAGGCCGGGAGTGACCTTCAGTCTATCAACAAATTCTGCTGCGCCATCTTCATACGATTTTGCAATCTCTCCGAAATTTCCTGCTGCCCAGGTCGCCTGGAGCCGGGATTTAAATACGCCAATATCGGAAATGGTTTCACTCATAAATTTCCCCCTTTTTATCTAAAGCCATTCTTCATTTATTTTAGCAAGTTATCTGAGTTAAAATACCGCCACCTGAAGTATCCCTTGAACCTCCAGATGTAAAAAAACTAACCCCTGAAAATATTATTGATTGTATTAGAATATTATCATATTATATTTCAATCAAGTAAAATATACAAAGAGAGGAATGACAAATGAATAAATTAGATATAAGAGACAAAGCGGAAATTTTAAAGATCCTGGGACATCCAACCAGATTGTTGATATTGGAAGAGCTTGCTGAAGGGGCTAAGTGTGTAACGGATATCCAGGATTTATTGGACATTGAACAGTCCAACCTCTCTCAACATCTTTCGGTATTGCGAAGGCTTAAGATAATTGATTTTTATGAGGATGGAGCGCTTCGTTGTTATTACATCACACGCCCCAAAATGGCAGATTCGCTATTTATGTTTATTTCCGGAAATTACCCTGTTGTACGACGTTCATGCGAAGAAGTTCGAAAGGAGAGTGAAAGAAGACAGACAAAAACAGCCACGAGAAAATAAATTTTATTCGTGCAGGAATTTCATTTCATTACCTTCGCAACGATTATGACAAACAATCCCTTCCCGAAACCTTCTTCAAAGGCACTTATTTCCATCAAAAGAGGACGCTGATTTTCTCAGACACACACTGGCAATTTTGTATGTAATCCTGATAATCTGCGTGTATCTGCATCCAAAATAAAAATATTGCTGCTGTAAAAAAAGCGCTTGACAAACACGCTCTTTTGTAATATTTTAATTAAGTTATTACTAAAATACTTAACAGAATAGGCGCATAAAGAAATGAAGTTAGTACCTTCCGAAATTTTTAAGGTATTAGCCGTGGAAACACGGGTTAGAATAATTGATCTCCTGAAGTCCAAGGGGCCGCTTGGCGTCAAAAATATTGCAGAACTGGTTGGCATAACACCAGCCGCGGTATCACAACATCTAAAAATATTGAAGCAGTCAGGTCTTGTCAGGAGTGAAAGAAAGGGATACTGGATACCGTATTCCATAGATGAAGAGGCGTTAGAAAATTGCCGACAGATTTTAAACGAAGTTTGTACATGTGGATGCTCAGAAACCGGCAAATTCAAAGAGAAAGAACTGAGTGGAGCAAGTTTAGAATTACTCAGGAAATATGAGAAGGAATTGCAAAATGAAATCAGAACTGTCCATGAAAGGATTAAAGAAATAGCAACCCCAAAGAAGTAGGTAAATTTTTTTAATTTTATAATTAAGTATATGCTTAAATACCTAACTACTATCTTTATATGTTTGCTGACGTGGTCAGCACAATATCGAATTTTATAGGAAGGAGGTGATGAAAAATGTGTTGCAAACCAGGAGGAAGCCAAAGAATGACGGGGGTTTTGGGATGTAGCTGTGGCTGCTGCGGGTGTGGATGTCGTCCTTTCTTCCGACGTTTCATATCCACAAAAGAGGAACAGGAAATGTTGGAAGAGTACAGTGACCAACTGAAGAAAGAGCTCGCAGGAGCAGCAGAACGCATCCAGGAACTTAAAGGCAAGTAAGCTCAAGCTCCAACGCGGGGCGGGCAAATGTTAAAACCCCCGCCCCGCCTTTATTTGATTATCACAGTCATTTTCCTGCTTCTGACTGATGAATCCGAATTCGGCCGACCTCGACAATCCAAAGCTTCTTCTCTACGGGCATTTGAGTGAGTAATTGTAGAAATTGCAGGACCAGTTGTTCCAGCAAAGCAAAACCTGGATTCCGGGGAATACGAATGACAACTATGCCACTTGCTGAACCTGGTGGAAAGCTGATTACATCCGCAAAATCCAAGTCCAGCGTTATCAGACAACGTTGTTCCTTACAGCATACCTCATAGAGATTTCGATCCAAACACCCCTGGAGTTCCTGACTACGGACTGTTTGAATGTCATGTCCCGCTGCACGAAAAATTTCCTGTGTTCGTGTTCCAAAGTTCTCATCTAATTTAAACTTCATCCTGTCGTCCCGGTTGGTATTTCAACATATCGTTCTCGCGCCATCTCAGCTCCATAGGCAAGAGCAGCCCGAACATCTTCCTCCGTCAGTTGAGGATATTCTGCAAGAATCTCCTCAATACTCATCCCATTGGACAGAAAATCAAGAATCAGTGATACCCAGATGCGAGTGCCACGAATGCAGGGTTTGCCAAAGCAGACACCCTGATCGATGGTAATACGTTGTAAAAGCGGATTCATATTCGTTTCTCCTTATCTGAAAAAGCCATTATCTGTTTTGCATCCCTTATATTCTGCGACAATTTAAGACTTTTGGCTAATATAATCAACTAATTTGTTAAAGGAAACAAAAGGCCACATATTCCTCCCTGCCCTTCACATACATATTTTCATTTCGTTGCTTCCGCTGAAATTACTACAAATAATCCTTTTCCAAAGCCTTCTTCAATGGGTCTCTACATTATACATTACGGGTTCACAGATTGTGATTTTTTAAAAGTTGCCGTTGTAGAGCGACGAGGCTCGTCGCTCTACATTGAGAAAGCAACCAAAGGCCTACTTTATTTGCCAGAAAGTGCAAAGAAATTACTTATAAGGTGCTAAACCTTTTCGCAGACAGTGCTGCGAAAAGGAAATCCGAAATACTAAGCACGAAATACGAAACAGGCAGGTTTTATGGCCACAGCAAACGGACACATCTCATGGTCTTGGTTTTGAACATTTGAATTTTGAGTTTCGGTATTGTTTCGAATTTCGACATTCGACTTTCGTATTTAGACGCTTTGATATATCGACAAAATTTTGTCGATGTTGAGGCGCTAATCGCCTAAATGGATATATTTTTTATTTCTGAAGCGCCTTTACAATGGCCTCGCCGAACTTCTTTGCCGATGCAGGTCCGTCTGCCGTTATTATATTCCCGTCTCTTTCAACGCCCTCGCCGGTGTAATTTGCCCCTTCGGATTTGATATCATTTACGGTGGAGGAATATGTTGTGGCTTTTTTCCCTTTAAGCAATCCGGCTTTTGCAAGCGTCACCGGCGCTATGCAAATTGCTCCCACTATTTTGTTTGCCTTGTTTGCCTCTTTGGCAATCGTATGCGCCGTAGGGTTGTCCCAGTATTCGCTTGACCCTGTCCCCCCCACAAATATTACTGCGTCATAATCGCCAACAGCGATATCCGTAAAAAGGATATCCGGAGATACTTTTGCCCCTAACATCCCCTTTGATTCTTTTAATGAAGAAGAAGCGATTGTTACCGCCGCACCGTTTTTTTCCAGAATTGCCTTTGGTTCCAGCAATTCTTCGTCCCTGAAATTATTTTTTGCGATAATTATTACAACCTTTTTTCCTTTTATTGACTGCATGGCATGTGCCTCCTTACTGTTAATAACGCTACAGAATGTAAATAAAATAAATGGTATAAGCGCTAATCGATATACAAGGAACGTCTTTTTCATTTTTGTTCCCTCCGGAATGAGTTGTAAGATATGGTATTACCATGTAAAAACTTCTTTTTTTGTAAGTTTTTCTTTGTACTACTATCCATCAACTTCTTGTTTTTTATGCTCGTTTTTCAAAATGCATAACCGTAAGGCATTGATTAGATGAGGATTACGTAAAGTTTGGAGCATTGGGTTTTTTGTCATTTGAATTTGTTTCGTATTTCGATATTCGTATTTTGAATTTGGTTGCGGCCAAAGGCCGCGCCAAGCCCTTTGTGGTTAAACTCTTTTCGGTTGCGGCTTTGCTATGCTATGGTAACAATTCAGACTTTTGGAGAAATGGAAAATCAGGGGCACATTCCCCATAAAAAGCACATTCCGCAACCAAAGTGTTTTTTATTATTGCCAGTACATAATGTAATATATAATTGATAAACAACTGTTTTCATTTTACCTTTGAAAGTCTGTTCCGGCAAATACGTTTTTTTGATGGGAAAAGTTAACTATCGTTTCCCGGAAACTTATTTGGAGAAAGCGAGTATAAGATGAATGCGATATATGATGCCGTAGTGGTAGGTTCAGGCCCTTCGGGCGCTGCTGCTGCAAAAAGGCTGACCGGCGAGGGACTCCGGGTACTGGTATTGGAGAAAAAGAAACTTCCCCGATATAAGATATGTTCAGGCATTATTTTTAAAAAATCCCAGGAGATCACCGAACGCTATTTTGGCAGGATTCCCGATGCCGTTTATGTACAGCCAAAGCTGTTAAAAGGGGTAAGGTTCTGGAGTGATCTTGGGAATTATTCAGACTGGCCGTTTTCAAAGGATAGTGAGGGGGCGCCGAATGTATGGCGTTCGGAATACGATTACTGGCTTATCAGCAATTCCGGGGCAGAAGTGATGGATTGTGCTGTGTTTAAAGGGTTTGAAACGGAGGGGAATGCGGTTGTTGTTCATTATTATGATGCCAGAGAAAATAAAATCCGCCAGGCAAAATGCAGGTATTTGATAAGCGCCGAGGGAAGTGTTTCTTGTATCAGGGCAATGCTTTCACCAGCATTTGAGCGTAATGTGAAATGGTTTATTGCATATCAAAATTATTATGAAGGGCAGTCCAGTTTAGACCCATATTTTTATCATGGATTCCTTGACCAAAAATATGGCGAAGTGTATGCATGGTTCAGTGTAAAGGATGATTTGCAGGTGTTTGGCACATCCGTAAGAAAGGGGGCTAAAATCCTTCCTTGTCTAAATGCATTTCACGAAATGTTGGAGAAAGAACATGGGCTGGCATTGAAAAAATTGGTGCGAAAGACAAGCTGCCTGGGAAATACTATGTGCGCTTCGGGGAATTTTTATCTGGGGAAGGGCAATATCCTTCTGGTGGGGGAAGCCGCGGGGTTTTTGAATGCCTTTGGAGAAGGGATTTCATGTGCATTGTCGTCGGGGCTTTTTGCTGCGGAAGCGATATGCGCCTGTATTAAATCGGGCGAAGATGTGATTTCTGCGTATACGGAATTGACAAAGAAGGAAAGAAGGCAGACTTCGGTATCGTGGAAATTAGGGGCAAAAATAGCAGGAAGGGATCTTATGCCTCTATAATATTACTCCGTAAAAACATCTTTTTTTGTAGGTTTTTGTTTATTGAAGATTGCTAAATCGTTCGATTGAGCTTACGACAAAGTCCGAAGCACGAAATCCGAAACGATTTCAAAATTACAAATTCAAATGTTCCAAACCTCGTTTTTAATTTCTTTAATTTGATATTAGAATTTCTTTCGGATTTCGATATTCGAGTTTCGAATTTGTCAAAAAAACAACAGTATTTATTATTCAGAACTAAGTAACTTTTCCTGGTTACTGCTGCGCCTCGCTATGAAACAGTCAGCATTGGCAAATATTCCGAAAATAAGCGGTCAGGAAGATTTATCATACACGTCAGCGGAAGGACATCCGTTTTAAGAGCAGGGAGTTTGTTACTACGGATACGGAAGAAAGCGCCATTGCAAGTCCGGCATATTCAGGTTTAAGGCTGATGCCAAAGAAAGGATACAGGGCGCCGGCGGCAACCGGGATTCCAATGGAGTTATAAAAAAATGCCCAGAACAAATTTTGCCGTATCTTTGCCAGTGTTTTTTTCCCTAACCGGATAGCCCGCACAATGTCCATAATATCATTTTTCATAAGTATTATGTCGCCTGCCTCCTTTGCAACGTCTGTTCCCGCGCCAATGGCAATGCCTACATCCGCCTGCGCCAGGGCCGGCGCATCATTTATGCCGTCGCCTACCATTCCCACCTTCATTCCCCGTTCCTGATAGTTTTTTACAATGTCCCTTTTTTCTCCCGGCAAAACTTTCGAATGGTATTCTTTTATGTTTACCGCGGAAGAGACGGCATTTGCCGCAGGCTCGTTATCTCCTGTAATCATTACGGCACGTATATTCATTTTTTGTAATGACGCTACCACGTCCTTTGCGTTTTGTTTTATTGTATCCGCAAGCCCCAGCATGCCCTTGCAGACATTGTCGTAAGAGACGTAGAGAATGGATTCTCCCCTATATTCCAACTCCCCTGCTTTGTTTCGTAAGTCTTCAATATTGATATTGTTTGATGTCATAAGCGACTCATTGCCTATCATCAGTGCTTTATCCCTGTATTTGCAAAGTATCCCGCTGCCGGCGCGTTCTTCGAAGTCCTGAACCGTATCCCATGTAAAATTTCTTGCCCTTGCTTCGTCAACAACGGAAAGGGAAAGGGGATGATTCGAAAAGGCGCAGCCTGCGGCGGTGAGGGTGAGCAGTTCATTATCATTTATTTTTCCCGACGGGAAGATGCTTGTCACCCCAAACCTTCCTTCGGTAATAGTGCCTGTTTTATCAAATACGATAGTGTCTATACGCGCAATCTGTTCAAGGGCGCTGGCTTTTTTTATGAGTATTGAATTGTTGAGTCCAATGCCGCTCCCCACCATAATGGCAGTGGGCGTAGCAAGCCCAAGGGCGCAGAGACACGCTATTACCAGGACTGCTACCGCCGTTTTTAAAGCCCATACAAAGGGAGGGTGGGAGTGACGTCATAAAATATGAGATACCAGCAGAAAAACGTTATTATGGAAATAGCGACAACGATTGGAACAAAGACATTGGACACTTTATCCGCAAACCGCTGTATGGGAGCCTTGTCCATCTGGGCGTCTTCTACCATAGTAATAATCTGAGATAAAACGGTTTCCTCGCCTACCCGCAAGGTTTTTATAATGAGGACTCCCGTTTTGTTAATGGTTGACCCAATAACGCTGTCGCCTTTTTTCTTTACAACCGGCATTGATTCGCCAGTTACCATGGATTCATCAATTGTTGCCGTTCCCTCTGTTATTTCACCATCCACCGGAATAATTTCACCGGGCCGTACAATAACCGTATCTCCCACCTTAAGTATGGAGGCGTTTACTTTCGTTTCCTTTCCTTCAGGGGACAACAAATGCGCTTTGTCTGCCTGTAGTGTTATGAGTTTTTGCAGCGCCTTGCCTGCCCTGCCTTTTGCGCGTTCTTCCAGATACTTTCCGATGCGGATGAAGGCAATCAGCATTACGGATGTTTCAAAAAATGCGTGGCCTGAAGCGCCAAAAATGCCGAAAACGGCAAAGACGCTGTAGAGAAAGGCAGAAAAAACTCCTATGGAGACGAGAACATCCATGTTGGCAAAAAGATTTTTAATGGATTTATAGGCGCTGATAAAAAAGTCCATACCGGAACCAAGAATGGTGATTGTTGCGATTCCCATCTGCAGGAAGGAAAGGTGCTTATTATCCAGTCCTGGAAAAGGAACATACATGATTACCATCATTACAATGGAAGCTGCAATGCTATAAATCAGCCATGCTATCTGAACGGACCCTTTTGATGATTGGTCCATTCGCATCCTTTCTTTTGCAGTATAACCAATGCTTTTTATGCATCTTGCGATACTACTTTTGTTTATAGCATGTGTATCATAGCTGACCAGGCAGGTGCCGTGGAGAAATTTATTCGTACCGATGTAATACCTTTTACTTCACGCAGCCTTCGCTCAATAGTAGCGGCACAGTTAACGCAATGCATGCCGGAAATATCAAATTTAATAGTCTGTTCAGCCATTTTGCCTTCCTATGGTATTACCTGTAAAAACTTTTTTAAATAAGTAGAGAAGCATGGCCATGCTTCTCTACTTTTTGGGTTGCGGATTGCTGAGTCTGGTGTATTGCGAACAATCTTATTCGTAGCAAACGGTTACAAACTCAGGTTCTACCATACTGCTAAGGATATCGCACCGTGAAATAATCCCGACAAGCATATCGTTCCTTACTACTGGGACCCTGATAATATTGTGCTTTGTCATAAGGTCGATAATTTCCTCTATGGAGGAATCTTCTTTTACGCATACAGGGGTTTTTGTCATAATTTCTTCAGCCGTTACCTGTTCCAGTTTTTTTCCCGCCTGAATCACTTTGAGAAGATCGAATTCGCTTACAACACCAATAACCCTTCCTTTTTCGTCCACCACGGGTACTCCGCTATACATGCCTGATAGAAGTTTTACCGTTAAATCCCTGCCAAGGGTGTTTCTTTTTGCCGCAACAACTATCTTATTCATAACATCTTTTGCAAGCATAATTCTCTCCTCCTTTATAAAAGATAAAAACCTTAAAATAACTTTTTCATTATATAACAAATTCTGTACGAAAGTCTTTTCAAAAATCATGTAACACTTTAGTTTTACAAAATCATACAATCATTTTTTATGTGTAAAATGCCGGCAAAGGGGAATGTGTCGCATAAGAGAAAAACCCTTGATAACTCTTAGTTTTGTTGATACCATTTGAACTTAAATTATTTTAGGGTAAAACATTGAGGAATTTATTTTGAAACCGTTTATTTCATCCACAACAATTTTATCAGTGAGAAAGGGCGGACATGTTGCCATAGGCGGCGATGGGCAGGTTACTATGCAAGCCACGGTGGTGAAGCATGATGCTAAAAAGATTCGACGGTTGTATCATGATAAGGTACTGGTCGGGTTTGCCGGTTCGTCGGCGGATTCTTTCGCGCTTATGGAGCGTTTTGATGCAAAGCTGGAACAATACCAGGGTAACGTGTTGCGGAGCGCACATGAACTGGCAAGGGAGTGGAGAACAGATAAGGTATTAAGAAGACTAGAGTCCCTCCTGGTGGTGGTAGATAAACAGCATTCTTTTCTGATCTCCGGAAGCGGCGATGTGATTGAACCGGATGACGGTATCATTGGCATTGGATCGGGAGGTTCGTATGCGGTTGCTGCTGCCCGCGCTTTGGCAAAACACACTCCGTTGTCTGTGAAAGAAATTGTTGCGGAATCGTTGAATATTGCGGCGGATATTTGTGTCTATACCAACAAAAATATCAAAGTGGAGGAAGTATAGAAGTGGAGGAATTGACGCCTCGAAAGATTGTTGAGGAGCTTGATAAATATGTTATTGGGCAGAAAAGCGCCAAGCGCGCCGTGGCGATTGCGATACGAAATCGCTGGCGCAGGCATCAGCTTTCTGAGGAATTACGTGAAGAAATTTTACCAAAAAACATAATAATGATAGGGCCTACCGGCGTGGGAAAGACTGAAATAGCACGCCGCATGGCATCTATGGTAAAGGCGCCCTTTCTTAAAATCGAAGCATCCAAGTACACAGAGGTTGGATATCACGGACGTGATGTTGAATCTATGATACGCGATATTACCGAAATTGGCGTTAATATGGTAAAGGCAGAGATGGTGAAAGATGTTCAGGGCAAAGCAGAAGAGCTAGCGGAAGAACGCCTCCTTGACCTGCTATTGCCGCCGACTCCAAAGAATTCTGAGAAAATGGATAAGGAAAAAGAGGTGGCAAAAGAAGACCAGCGTATAAAAACAAGGGAAAAACTCAGGAAAAAATTGCGGGATGGCGCTCTTGCTAACCGCACGGTGGAGCTTACCGTACATGAAAAGTCATATGTGTTGCAGGGATTTGTCACCGGTGTAGAAGATATGGGGATAGATTTCCAGAACATGATGGAAAAAATGATCCCGCCGCGGGCACAGGTCAGAAAGGCACCGGTTGCTGAGGCAAAGAGGATTTTAATACAGGAAGAAGCGGAAAAACTTATTGATAAGGAAAAGGCGATACAGGAGGCGATTCGCAGGACAGAACAGTTTGGGATTATTTTCCTTGATGAAATTGATAAAATTGCGGGGCGCGAAACAAGCAGGGGCCCTGATGTGTCCCGCGAAGGGGTGCAAAGAGACCTCTTGCCGATTGTAGAGGGCACCACCGTTAATACCCGATACGGAATTGTCAAAACCGACCGTATCCTTTTTGTTGCAGCAGGAGCGTTCCATGTCTCAAAACCTTCGGATTTAATTCCCGAGCTGCAGGGGAGATTCCCTATTCGTGTTGAACTGGAAGATTTGGGGAAGGAAGAGTTTTTACGTATTTTAACAGAGCCAAAAAATGCGTTACTCAAACAATATAAATCACTTCTTGAGACAGAAGGGATAAAGGTTCATTTTAAAAAGGAAGCCATTGAAACTATTACGGAAATTGCCGTGCAGGTAAATAAACGTACTCAGAACATTGGAGCAAGGAGGCTGCATACTGTTTTGGAAAAACTGCTGGAGGACGCCTCCTTTGATGCACCTGATATGGAAGGGGGTAAGGAAGTGATTATTGACGATAAGTATGTTAATGATAAATTGCAGGCAATTGTCAAAGACGAAGATCTTAGCCGGTATATATTGTAAAAAATGAATAAGAGACAAACGTACGCGAAAAAAGAAAACTTATTTCGTTTAATGTATTTCGGCCATCATTATTAATACTCCAACCACTTCAGGAATATTCCCGCTGTATCATCCAACGTATGTTTCCCGCCTATAATGCCCCTCTCCTTAATCCCATTACTATAAAAACGAGCCTTGCTGTTTCGTCAAAACCTTTACGATAGTTGCTTAAGGTTATGAAGCCAATCATTGCGGTAAATTGTGATTATCGCTGGGAAAAAACCCGGCCTCATTCTTTTGTATACAGAGAGTATTGCGATGCGATAATCATGGGGGGAGGCATACCTGTTTTATTGCCTGTGCCGAGAGAAAAAGAGGAGGTTGTTTCTCTTTTAGAAAAAATGCACGGACTTCTTCTTACCGGCGGGGATGATATTTCCCCTGAATTGTACGGTGAAACAAGGCATAAAAACACGACATGCATCCATCCTGACAAAGAAGTTTCAGATATTGCCCTTTTACATCATGCCCTTCAATTAAAGATCCCCGTTTTTGCTATATGCTATGGCATTCAGTTGATAAATGTTGTTTGCGGGGGCGCCCTTATTCAGGATATTCCCAGCCAGAACACCAAATGTTGTAATCATAGGCTAACCGGTAAAAAACAGACACATACTGTCACCATAAAAAAAAATACCTTGCTCCATAAGGTTGTGGGAGAAGAACACATTGAGGTGAACAGCGCACATCATCAGGCTATAAAAAAAACGGGCAGCGGTTTAATTGTTTCTGCCCGTGCACCTGACGGAATCATTGAAGCCATTGAAGGCAGAGACCATCCGTTTTTGTTGGGGGTGCAATGGCATCCGGAGCGTCTGTGCAATAGTTCCTCACACAAAAAAGCACTCTTTTGTGAATTTATACGCGCCAGCGAAACATTCAGTGAGGAAAGAGAAAGGCAATCCTGGCGGTAGATGTATAAAATGGAACGGAGAGAACACCATTCAACCGTGCGAAATGAGCAAAAAAATGAATTTGGGTGGGTTTGACAGCAACTTTATTCTGTTATTGATGTTAATGTAGCGACGCATGCAATGCGTCTCTACAAAAATATTGAAATGCCTGTTCATAATTTCAGGGAAGTTACCGGAGAGATGAATTGCTTCAAAAACGGTCGCTATTGCTGCATTTACTGCAAACGCCGAAGAAAGATATCTGAAAGCCGGAAACAGAGAAATCTTTTCTTAATGAATCATCAAGTTTTATATTGGCGGTAAAAGCTTCGTGAATGTCATATATCTCCCTGCAATCAGAACAAATAAAATGATGGTGAACACTAATATCAGGATCATAATGCTTGCGGTCTTTATCAATGGTGAGTTCCTTTATTTCACCAAGATCCCTTAGCGTTTCCAGGGTTTTGTAAATTGTGGTAAAAGATACGGACGGATACACCTTTTTGACTTTTTTGTAAATCTCCTCGGCAGAGGGATGAGAGGTGTTATTCTCCAATACTTTGAAAATCATCAATCTTTGCGGTGTAATTTTAAGCCTGTTATTCTTTAATGTGTCCGTAAGTTTTTCTACCGTTTGCATGACAAATAGTAAATCCTAATAAAAAAACAGTCCTAATAAAAAATAATTATTAAACAATTAATGCATTATTTAAAAAACAGTGTTATATGTCAATAAAAAATTAATGATGTTATCATAGCAGGGCAAAGCAGGAATTTAAAACCATGCGGGACAAAAGCATACTGATGGTTGCAATTGAAAGATGAATCAAAATTTTGAAAGAGGAGCATTCCCGATTTTTTGTAACCTTTTGTGTGATTGGGGCAAAACAACGCTGCCAGGGGTTAATACTACTGTATGTTTCATTAAAACATGGCAGAACCGGGAATACACCCAGATCAACCCCACAAGGGCATGAAAGCTGCAAGGGATGTGTGGCAAGCCTGTCCCCCGTTGGCGGGGGATTAAGGGGGTGGAATTGTCTACGGAGGAAATCTGGGAGGTTTATAACATGAATAGCCATAAGTTTTTCTTCTAATTTCTACGCTCTCAGACTGGGTCAAATGAACTTTGTTGTCTCAAAAATGGGGGCAACTCCCCGCATTATGCCTGTTTTTGACCCTATTTAGTGCTGTTTTCCCATTAAAGTGGAGAATGCCTGTCGTAAAATTAGGATAAAAT
>NZ_CAADGZ010000071.1:0-17079 GCF_900696675.1 uncultured Candidatus Kuenenia sp.
CTTCATCGAAATGGTGAATCTCCTTTCAGGTGTTTTTTGTTATCAATATACCGCCGAATACCTTGGAAATCCTACCATTTCAATCCTATTCCTGCAACAAGGCTTTGCCTTGTTTGCAGGATTTAGGTTATAATATTTTGATTAATTCATCAGGGGGTGTCAAGGGCAGAAATTTATATATAGTCAGACAAATCAGGTTTTCGAAATTTGCTCGCCAATAATTTGAAAATTTTCAGTCAAAGAGTAAGCAATTCATCTGTATACTCGTTAATATTTTTGAAAAAACTTAAACATTTGTTCTTAAACTTATCATAAGTATCATAATAAAGTAAATAGCACGTGAAATTGTGCAAGCATTAACCAGCCTATCGCCTTAATCTTGCTCCAAATAGATATCATAGATACCTCAGAGGGCATTCCTGATTTTTTGTGACTTCCGCTGGTTTCGGTGAAACATTGCAGAATATTAACCCTGACAGGGTTTGAATCCCTGTCAGGGTTGTTTCGTCCTAACCTCATGAACGGTTACAAAAAATCGGGAATGCACCCATATCTAGCGTGTTAGTGGAAATTTGATTCTCCGGCAGTTTTATATTATTTGTTTCTACTGAAGCTCTCCGATATCTTCATTCCACAGTTCAGGATTGTTTTGTATAAAATCTTTCATTAACTGTTTACACTCTTCAATGTTTAAATCAATGATTTCTACCCCATGCAGTTCCATAAATTCTTTTGCGCCGCTAAAGGTTTCCGATTCTCCTGCAACGATTTTTTTTATGCGGAATTGTACAATTGCTCCGGCACAAAGGTAGCAGGGCATGAGGGTGGAATAAAGTGTTGTACCACTGTATTTCCCTACCCTTCCTGAATTGACAAGGCAATCAATTTCCGCGTGCGCTATAGGGTTGTTTTCCTGCACGCGCTTATTGTGTCCCCTGCCAATAATTTCCCCGTCCTTTACCAAAACGGAGCCGATGGGTATGCCTCCTTCCAGCAATCCCTGCTTTGCTTCTTCTATTGCGGTGCGCATAAAACGATCCATATGCTGTTTTCTCCTGTCCTGAAACTATGCTCAAAAAACCGAATGGTTGCGTTTAATAAATTCTTCTATTCTGTTGTTTAAGCCACAAGGCGAAAAGCGCAATATTTTCTTTCGGGAGAACGTTCCCTTTTATTTCAACAGGGCTTCCGCCGTTTTTTTTCATGGCTTCGTTGGAAATTGAAAGTTCATTAAATCCAATTGCTAACGCATCTTTAATGCTGGCGCCGTACACAATTTTTGCTATCCTTGCCCAGTGGCACGCAGAAAAACACATGGGACAGGGTTCGCAGGTGGAATATATTGTGCAGCCGGATAAGTCTACCGTGTTTAATATTTTGCAGGCTTCTCTGATTGCGATAATTTCAGCGTGGGCGGTAATGTCTGTATTCTTCCATACATGGTTATGGACACAGCTTATTAGCCGATTGTTTTTAATTATGCATGCGCCAAAAGGCGTTTGGCCGTCAAGGATTCCTTCTTTTGCCTTGTTTATGGCAAGGCGCATCCATTTTTCGCAGGTGGTTTCTTTCATAATCGTCAAAAATTCCTCTTCTCGTATACTATTCCGTCGCATTGTACAAAGTATCCGGCAATCGGGCAAGAAATAGTTTGCAAATAATAATTATAATAGTGAGTGTTTTTGCGGGATGCTTCGGGCGGTTGCATTCTCAGGGGTTTATAATATAATCGTTGATAATGTTTTTTTGGATTGGGAAGGGGGTTTTTATTATGGGCGAATTTGGTTCGTTTGGGAAGGTTCTGATGATAACAGGCATTATCCTGATTATTGCCGGCGCCTTGTTTTTGTTTGTAAACAAAATTCCGTTTTTAGGAAGGCTTCCCGGAGATATTGCCGTGCAAAAGAAGAATTTCAGTTTTTATTTTCCTCTCACTACGTGTATTATTATCAGCATTGTTCTTTCTATCATAATGTGGCTGCTGGGCAGGAAATAAAAGGGATGGTTTACTGCCACTTCGCATTTGTTATAAATTCCTTTATGAGATAGGCGTTTTTTGTCCCCGGAGAGGATTCAACCCCGGAAGACACGTCCACTGCATAGGGGGAGACAATGCGAATTGCTTCCTTTACATTATCGGAAGTCAACCCACCCGATAAAATAATAGTTCCGTATTTACATGCCTGTTTAGCAATTTCCCAATTAAACGTTTTTCCGGTGCCTCCCATAACTCCTTTTATATAGCTATCCAGTAAAAAGGCGTGAGGTTTGTAATTAGCCAGTTGTTTTAAGTCATCTTCATCCTTAACCCGGAATGCCTTTATAATCTTGTATCCCTTTAAATCGTTTAAATAGTGGGGGGATTCATTGCCGTGAAGCTGCACGGTGTGTATGCCGCAGAAATCACAAATCCCCTTGATCTTATCGGCTTGCTCATCGGCAAACACTCCTACGGGGGAAACGAAGGGAGGCAATGCTGCAACAATATCCCTTGCTTGTTCCTTTGTCACCTGACGGGGGCTTATTGCAAAGACAAATCCCAGTGCATCTGCACCGTATTCCACTGCAGTCTCCGCGTCTTTGATGTTCGTGATCCCACAGATTTTTATCCTCATGTACTCACCTTATTATACTTAAGCTGGCATAGCCAGAATAAAACAAGCACGAGATAAAAAATACGAAATTCGAAGTACGAGATACGAAACAAATTCGAATGACAAAATGATTTGAAATTCTAAACAAGTGCTTCTTTCGTATTTCGTGCTTCTAATTTCATCATTTTGCTGACTGCCGATGGCAGACTGTCGATTATGGACTGCCGGCTTTTGTATGGGTTTTTAATGTTTGAAATGCCGTTGTCCGGTAAGTACCATGCAGATTCCGTGTTCATCAGATGCGGCAATTGATTCATCATCCCTGTTAGAACCTCCTGGTTGAATGATGGCGGTTATTCCTGCCTTTGCAGCAACATCAACGCAGTCCCTGAAGGGGAAAAAGGCATCGGATGCCATCACGGCGCCTTTCGTTCTTTCGCCGGCCTTTTTTATGGAAATTTCCGTAGAATCAATTCTGCTCATTTGCCCTGCACCGACTCCCACAACCGCTTCGTCTTTTGCCAAAACAATGCAGTTTGATTTAACATGTTTGCAGATAGTAAACGCGAAACGAAGATCAGCCATTTCTTGTTCGGAAGGCTGCTTTTTCGAAACTGTTTTAAGATTTTCAGGTTCATAGAGGGAGATGTCCCTGCTTTGCAAAAGGATGCCTCCGCCAACGCCTTTTATTTCCTGAATCCTTGCGTCTCTCGTCTTTGCCGAAAGGGGGCCTGTCTTTAAAAGCCTTAAACTGCTCCCCCATTTTCTTTTTGTTGTAAGTATTTCAATGGCTTGCGGATCGTAATCGGGAGCTATTATTGCTTCAACAAAATGCCCCGGTCCGGTAATTGCCTCAGCGGTTGCCGCATCTACGTTTTTGTTTAATCCCAGGATACATCCGAATGCGGAAACAGGGTCTCCGTTATATGCCTTTGTAAATGCTGCCGCCAGTGTATTTGCTGAAGCTGCGCCGCAGGGATTGGTATGTTTTATTACGATGGCGGACGGTTTTTCAAATTCTCTTACTAATTCCAATGCTGCGTGAAGGTCTATTATATTATTGTATGAAAGCTCTTTTCCGCACAATTGCTGCGCATTGGAGACGCACGGTTCGTTTATATTTTCTTCTGCATAAAAAGCTGCCGATTGATGCGGGTTTTCACCATAACGCAATGACTGACGTTTAATATAATCAAGGGACAGCGCCGTTGGATACCCGCCTTTTTCTTCCCCAAGACTGTCGAAGTAATTTGCAATGACTCTGTCATAGCGTCCTGTTGTTCTGAATGCTTCAACGGCCAGTTCAAAGCGCATTTTTTCAGAAATATCGTTATGCCCTGCCTGTAGTTCCCCGATAATAAATTCATAACGCTTTGGGTTGACAATGACGATGACATCCCTGTAATTTTTAGAGGCAGAGCGTATCATGGAAGGCCCTCCGATATCAATATTTTCTATGGCTTCTTCCATGGAAACGCCTTCTTTTGCAATTGTTTTTTCAAAAGGATACAGATTTACCACCACCATATCGATGGGTTTTATCCCCAGTTCTTTCATTTGTTTTTTGTGGGAGTCATTATTCCTTAATGCCAGGAGTCCTCCATGCACCTTCGGATGCAGTGTTTTCACACGGCCGTCCATAATCTCCGGGAACCCTGTATATTCTGAGATTTCAATTACGGCAATGCCGTTTTCCTTCAGTAATTTACAGGTACCTCCGGTGGAAATTATTTCTATGCCTAACGATTGTAATTCTTTTGCAAACGTTACGATTCCTGTTTTATCTGATACGCTGATAAGCGCCCGTTCCAATTTTGCCATATTTTTCTTCTCCTTTTCGCTGTTATTCCTTGATCTTTTTGATTCGGTTTTTTGTATAAGCATCCTGGAGTGCAATGTAGGGGTCGATGGCAGGTTTTGTTATTTTTTCATACGCGTCTTCCGCTTCCAGAGAACCGGTGTTTGTGACATCATACGCATTAATTCCGAATCCCTCTATGGGCGCAAGAAAGAAGTAAGTGACCCACGTTATCGGGTTAAGAAGGGTATCTCCCGCAAGTCCTACGGTATCCCGCACATTGGATGGCCCGAAAAATGGCAGTACTATGTATGTGCCTTCTCCCATATTAGCTTTGGCAAGAGTCTGCCCAACGTCTTCGTCATATTCCTTTAAATCAAATCCGGCCTTTGCCACATCAAAAAAACCTGCAAGCCCCAGTGTGCTGTTAATGGTAAAACGCAACAATTCTGTGCCTGCGCCTTTCCCCTTACCCTGGAACAGACAATTGAAAAAGCGCCCCGGCATTTGTAAATTAGTGTAAAAATTTCTCACACTCTTTCTTGCAGGTTCAGGTACGACAAAGCTGTATCCTTTATATACGGGTTTAAAAAGATAATAATAGAATTTGTCATTCAAGACAAACATAGCGCGGTTAAATGGTTCGATTGAATCTTTTATCTGAAGGTATTCTTCGTCTTCCCCGAAGTCGTCTTCATATTCAATCTCTTCTTCTGCGTCAGTTGCTTCTGTTGTTTCCTCGGGCACTTCGGTTTCAGCAACATCCAAAGCTTCCAATGTGATTTCTTTTGGTGCGTCATTATTTTCTACGGATGAAATTTCCTCAGAAGTGTTGTTTGCCTCTTTTGCAAAAACAACTTCCATTTCAACTCCAACTGCTTCCCCATGTTTGTGCATATCTGTATTCTCTTTAACAGAGTCACCTTCGGTCTTTGATTCATCGTTAGGTGCAATTTTCGCAGCATATTCTTCAGATGCCATTGTGGTTTTCATCCTCAAAGAAATAGCGAAAAACGGGAGAGTGAGTATAAAAATAAACGACAATAAAACGGGGAATTTCACTTGTATGCTCCTGAAGTTAAGGTTGATGGAAAATAATTGTTTAGTCTGCCTGTTAGTGCCACAAGGGGGGTCTACTCTTCGGTGATTTTTTTCTTCAGCCGTTTTATTAATTCTGCATAGGGTGATTTCACAAGGATGCTGCTAAACTGGCTGCGGTAATTATTTACCAGGCTCACCCCTTCAATAATCACATCATATATCTTCCATTTACCGTCGTTACTCATCATACGAAAATCCACAGCGGCTTCTTTGCCGGTATTTAGAATGAAATTTGTTTGTATTGTGGCGTATTTCCCTCTTTCCTTTTCCCCGACCAGAACAATTTTCTTTGCCGAATAAGTGCCTGTTTCTCCCAGGTAGGTATTTTTGAGAATACTAGTAAACAATCCTATGAATTCTTCTTTTTCTTCGGGGCTGATTTTTTGCCAGTATTGCCCGAGTGCCCTTTGCGACATTTCAGTAAAATTAAAAATATTGGTAAGCTCTGCCCATAACTTTTCTTTACGTTCCTCTTTTTTATCTTCTCCTTTAAGGGTTTCATCTTCTAATATTGCCATCCCACTTTCGATATATTTCATGACCAGTGCGCCTGTTTCGCCTGCCAATAAAGAAGAAACGGGCGCCAGAAGTAATGCGAAAACAAGCAGATTTAATGCAATTCTTTGATTTTTCATGTAATTAATCTCCAACTTTTCCAAAAACAAAATTTCCAATAAGCTTTTCTAAATCAAGGGGCGGCTCTGTTTCTATCAAGGTGCCGCCATGTTCTATTATGTGGTCTGAACCGCCCGGTGTAATTTCAACGTATTTTTCGCCTAAAAGTCCTTTCGTGCGGATAGAGGCAATGGCATCTTCCTGTAGTTTTATGTCTTTTCTGATTTTCATAGATACCACTACTTCGTAATTTTCGAGCACTATGTTATCGACCTTGCCTACTTCAACACCGGCTATTTCCACGGCAGTATTTTTTTTGAGTCCTTTTACCGTGCTAAAAATGGCATTCACCTGATAATAATTATCGCTTAAAAAATTGATCTTGCCAAGCTTTACCGAGATATAACCCATGCAAAGTATACCACAGAAGATAAATATACCTACGGCAATTTCGACATCAAATTTTTTCATAAATTTCACCTTTGTTAACAAGAGGCATAAATAAATTATTTGTGACAGTTCAGCAGTCCATCGCAAAGGACGCAAGGAAAAAACGATAGAAAATTTCAAAAAAGGGATATCTTCTGCAATAAAATCATAAAGTTTTTCAGAATTCGCAACCTTTAGCTTCTAAAAATAATAACTTTTGCGCACTTTGTGCCTCTGTGACGAACCATTACAATTATTTTATAGAAATAGGGCCTTCCAGTTCCCCGTGAATAAACTGGTGTACGATAGGGTTTTTTGAATCTTGTATTTCCTGCGGAGTGCCTTCCGCAATGATTTTTCCGTTATATAACATTGCAACACGGTCAACGAAAGAAAATACTTCGGGAATTTCATGTGTCACCATAATTGCCGTGAAGTGTAAATTCTTTTGTAATGACCGTATCAAATTGTGAATTGCTTTTGCGATCAAAGGATCGAGTCCTGTCGTAGGTTCATCAAATAAAATTATTTCCGGTTGCATTACCAGGCACCGCGCAAGGGCAACACGTTTTTTCATCCCGCCGCTGATTTCTGCCGGGTATTTATTTTCAGCACCGGAAAGTCCCACATTGGCAAGTTCCCTGAATACCGTTTCCCTTATCTCCAATGCCTTCATCCTCGTCTTTTCTCTGAGGGGAAATGCTACGTTTTCAAAGACGGTAAGAGAGTCGAAAAGTGCTCCGCCCTGAAAAACGACGCCAAATCGCTCTTTCAGACGTTTTAATGCCTTTCTCCTCAATTTGCTAATATCCTGATTATCCACCAATACTTTGCCTTTATCAGGTTTTGCAAGCCCGATTATGTGCTTTAACAGCACCGACTTTCCCGTCCCGCTACCACCAATCAATGCCAACATTTGATCGTCTTCTATCTTTAAATTGACTCCACGTAGTATTTTGTGTTCATTAAAGCTTTTGTGTAAATCGACGATCTCTATCATTTTTTGTTTAAAGCTATGCAACCAGTAAAGATGTCATAAAATAATCCCATATAAGTATCACAACGGAGGAAATTACCACGGACTGCGTTGTGGCTTTGCTTACCCCCTCTGCCCCATATCCTGTATAAAATCCTTTATAGCAGGATATCCATGTTATTAAAACGCCAAAACTCAGCGATTTATAAAATCCTTCAAAAACGTCCCTTGCCGCGACAAAATCGTTGATGCCGCCAAAGTAGGTGCCGCTCGATACGCCCATAAGCCCTACGCCGACCGCATAGCCACCAAAAACTCCAAGGACTACAAAGATCGCATTCAGGAGTGGGAGTGATATTACTCCGGCTATAATATTGGGTATGATAAGATATTTGTATGGGTTTAAAGCCATAGCGTCAAGCGCATCTACTTGTTCTGATATCCTCATAATTCCAATTTCCGCTGTTATTGCAGAGCCTGCTCGTCCGGTAACCATTAATGCGCAAATAACCGGCCCTAACTCTTTGATCAATGACATGGCTACCGCAGGCCCAAGCCTTGCTTCTGCCCCAAACTTTATTAATACGTAATACATCTGTAAGGCTAGCACCATTCCGGTAAATGTGCCGGTTAAGACGATGACAAGGACCGTCTTTACCCCGATGAAATTGATTTGTTTGATAATCCGCCTGAACAGATAAGGGGGGAATAACATATAAAACAAGGCGTTCGCAAAAAAACACCCCATTTTTCCCAATTCTCTGATGAATTTATGGAGGGAGTTTCCTATAATTTTAAAGGGGAAAAAGATTTGATTCATCTGTGATTGAAAATATCATTTATGGTGTAAGCAATTAATTAATGTTAACATTGTCCTTGTGAGACTTTAAGATCGAAAAATGAAAGAATTTCAAATAAGTAATATTTACATAAGAGGAGTAATTTAGCATAAACTTTTTTCATTATCAAGGACAAACACGTATGCCGCATGACGTTTCTTGGATGCGTGTTACTTTAACAGTAATTTCTTTACATTTTTGGCAAAATATTTAATTGTCCCTTCTGCAGTAGGCAATCTGCAATCTACAATCGGCAGATTGCAGATTGCAGGCTGAGGACTGTTTTCGTGCTTGTTTGGTTCTGGCTTTGCCAGCTTAGGGTGTGCCTTGTTTTGAAAGCGCTGATTTCATTTCAGTATCGGCTTCAATATTTTTTATATGACAATAATCCATTATGCCCATATTCCCTTCGCGAAATGCCTGCACAATTGCTTTTGGCACTTCGGCCTCTGCCGTGAGTATTTTTACCCTGCTCTCTTCCGCAAGCGCTTTTGCTTCCTGCTGGCGTGCAATGGCGGCCTTTTCCCTTTTTTCCGCTTCCACAAGCGCTACTTTTCTATCTACTTCCGTTTGCGCAGATTGCAATTTTGCCCCTATGTTTTCACCAACAGTGATATCGATAATGTTAATTGAAAGTATGGTAAAGGCTGTATCGGCGTCCAGCTTCTTTTCCATTACATATAGTGAAATGAGATCCGGTCTTTCAAGGACTTTTCGATAACAGTCCGATGACCCGATAGCGGTAATGATGCTTTCCCCCACCCTTGCAGTGATGGTTTCTTCCGCAGCGCTCCCCACCAGTTTTTCAATATTGGTACGCAGGGTAATGCGTACCTTTACTTTTATTTGAATACCATCTTTTGTTATTGCGTCGAGCGTTGAAGAACCCTTTGCCGGATCCGGACAGGCAAATTCCCTTGGATAAATACCGGCCTTGACTATGTCGAAAATATTTCTTCCTGCAAGGTCTATAGCACAGGCATTATCGAAGCTAAGCTCTATATTTGCTTTGCTTGCTGCAATAATGGCGTGTACTGCCTGATCAACATTTCCTCCAGCAAGGTAATGTGCTTCCAGGGACGAAGGTGCGATATCTATCCCCGCTTTTTTTGCCATAATACAATATTTTACCATCGATTTAACATCGATGCGTTTCATGGCCATGCCAATTATTTTCGAAAAGGAGATAGCGGCTCCGGAAGAAATGGCATTTATATAAAGCCTGCCGTACGTTAAAAAAATGAATAAAATGGCGAAAATAAACAAAAAGAGCAATAAATAGAGCGACAATGAAATTGCTACTGGAAGAAGAAGGAGTGGCGAATATTGCATAGTTTTCCCTTGTATGAAATTTTTTAAACAAATAATTCGGGCAACACGTTAGTTTTTTGAAAAACGTATTACCGATAAGCTACGTAGGAACAGTCTGTTACACTTTCCAGAAACTTTAACCCTTCATCCTCTTCAAAATACTGCCTCCCTATTTCAAAAAACCCCTTTAGAGCAGTTTTTCAATTTCTTCCATATTCTTCGCTATTTTCACCGCTTCCTTTATTGCCTCCAGCTTCTCTATCACTACTATTTTCCTGATACGTTCCAGAAGCTTTAAACCTTTAACGCCATACTTTAGCTCCAAACCAATCTCTATCGCTTCTTTTAGGCCTTCTATCCTGCCTTTCCTCTCGCCCTCTATTGCACCTTCCGCTCTACCTTCCGCTCTACCTTCCACTCTACCAGCTATTTTGCCTTTTTCTATTAATTTAGCTGCTATTGTCATACTTAATTTACCTCCTTCTTCCGATATCTCCTTTAGGGTATCTATTACCCGTTTTTCCGCTATATCCGACGCATAGTACAAATACCTGATTGCACTTTCCAGAAACTTTAACCCTTCATCCTCTTCAAAATATTGTATCCCTATTTCGAAGAAACCCTTTAGCTTATCTTCCAAATACTTCTCATCAAATATGTTCCTCATTAATAACATGGTTATTTGAAGGGATACCCTTCTGAAGACCCTGTCTTTTATTTCCTCATTACTATAGCAACTTATATCCGTCAGCAGATATTCAAACTCCGGTATAAACCTGTAGAATACCTCGTCTATCCCTTCAAAATATTCTCTGAACCTCCTGACTTTCCACGCCTCTTTACCATGATACAATATCACCGGAATTACCGGTATGAGCCTTTGTGCCTGCTTGCTGTTTGCTTCCCATATCTTTAAAAGGTATTTCATCAACTGCAGATATGGACATGCCAAGGCATAACTCTTATGCTCAAATAAAAGGGTTATCCTGATCTCTTTTTCTTTACAGAAACAGGTATATACAATGTCTGAAAAATGTTCTCTGAGTTCCTCGTCGATATATGAGCTATTATCCTGTGTTAAAGTGGATAAATCCAGCTTTTTTAAAATTTCCGGCGGAAATGTCCCGCTAAGAAAATCGATTGCATTTTCTCGTATGGAAAACGTCTCTTTGAAGAATTTGTCGTGGGGATTGAGAATTTCCATAGATGATCTTTCTATAACCCGCCGGGGATTTCTTTCGAAGAGCCAAAACGGTTGCTTTTTATTGCATATATTTGTACTAAAAAAAGGAGAAAAAGCAAGAGATGTCTTTTATTTTCTGTTTACTCATCTTCATAAAGCCTTTTCTTTAATTCGGCAAGTTTATTGAGGGCGTCAGCCGGCGCTATTTCATCGAGAGAAAGTTTTTTTATTTCATCGATTACCAAATCTTCCTTTGAGGCAAAGAGTTTTCGTTGACGGGGCTTTTTTACATGGTCTGTTTTTAAAGGGGCAAACTTCGGTTTGCCGTTTATGTCTAATGTCGCCGCTTCCAGGTTGTTCAGAATAGAGCGCGCACGCTGAATAATCTGCTTCGGTATTCCTGCAAGCCGCGCAACATGTATTCCGTAGCTTTTATCTGTTCCGCCAGCAACAATTTTTCGCAGGAAGATTATTTCTTCTCCCCATTCCTTCACCGCGACATTGAAATTCTTAATGCCGGAGAAGAGCAGCGATAATTCCGTTAATTCGTGATAATGTGTGGCAAATAACGTTCGCGCCCCGATATTTTGGTAAATATATTCTGTAATTGCCCATGCAATGCTGATACCGTCAAAAGTGCTTGTTCCTCTTCCTACTTCATCCAGGATAATCAGACTACGTTCTGTGGCATTATTCAGGATGTTTGCGGTTTCATTCATTTCCACCATGAAGGTGCTTTGCCCTTTTGATAGCTCGTCGGATGCGCCGACGCGCGCAAAAATACGGTCTACAGTGCCGATAGTCGCATTTTTTGCCGGGATAAAACTGCCCATTTGCGCCATAATTACGAGAAGCGCCGTTTGGCGGATATAGGTGCTTTTTCCAGCCATGTTGGGACCAGTTATGACCATCGTCTTATCCTGGACGCCGTCTAAATTTATATCGTTAGGCACAAACCTTTCTCTATCAAGTTCCATAGTAAGCACAGGATGGCAGCCGTCGTTTATATTGAGTTCCAAACTGTCTGTAATTTCAGGCATGGCATATCTGTTTTCTACTGCAATCTTAGCCAATGTTGACAGGACGTCAATTTGGGCAATTGCCTCTGAAATGCCCTGGAGCTGTTTCGTAAAAGTGCCCGCCTTGTCCCGTAATTGAATAAAAAGATCATATTCCAGGTCTTTTGCGCGTTCTTCCGCGGTGAGCACTTTTGTTTCATACTCTTTTAACTCCGGCGTGATATACCGCTCGGCATTCTTTAAGGTTTGTTTTCTGATATAGGCAGGGGGGATATTTTCCCGGTGAGTGTTGGTAATTTCAATATAATACCCAAAAACCTTGTTGTATCCTACCTTAAGGGAATTAATATTTGTCCTGGCAATTTCTTCCGCCTGAAAATGTGCAATCCATTGTTTTCCATTTTTGGATATGTAGCGTAGTTCATCAAGCGCTGCATCATACCCTTCTTTAATAATACCGCCTTCTTTGAGAGAATGCGGCGAATCAAGTGATATTGCCATGTCTATCAGCGTTCTTAATTCATCAAGGGGGTCGATTTCCTTTTCTCTGTCTGAAATAATAGCGGTGATAAAAAAATCCAGTTTTTCCTTGAGTTCCGGCAATTTTGAGAGAGATTGCTGCAGCGATATGAGGTCGCGTGCGTTTGCACGTCCGCAGCTTACCTTTGCCGCAATCCTTTCAATATCATAAATATCGTGTAAGATGGCGATGATTTCTCTTCGCAACTCCGGTTTTTCGGTGAATTCTCTTACCCCAAGCTGGCGATATTTGATCTCATCGTGATTTTTCAGCGGGCTTATGACCCAATCCTTAAGCAATCTTGCGCCCATAGGTGTTTTTGTCTGATCAAGCGCTCCAAGAAGCGATCCCTCGCGGTTTTTGTTTCGGATAGTTTGTGTTAGTTCCAGGCTTTGTTGCGTCGCCCTGTCCATAATCACCCGGTTGTTTGTTTCGTACTTTTGTATTTTGGCGATGTGTTTGAGCGACGTCTTTTGTGTCTCTTTCAGGTAATGCAATATTGCGCCTGCGGCGCCCAGGGCAACTCCTGCGTCCTGGCATCCGAATCCTTCCAGGGAATGTGTGCCGAAGTGTTCCAATAATGCCTGATAGCCGGTGCTTTCCGAGAATTCCCAGGCGGGCAGCGGTGTAATCATGGCATTGCATTCGGTTCTTATCCTTTGTGTGAAGGTGGCGTTGCTTTCCGTAATATCGTCGGGCAGCACTATTTCGGAGGGGTTTAACCGGGCTAATTCGTCAAAAAGGCGTTCTTCCCGAATATCTTCAATTTCAAATTTTCCGGTTGACAGGTCTATCCATGACAAGCCAAAAATTTCCTTATCCTTCCACAGTGCCAATAAATAATTATTGTTTTTACCATCAAGGAGCGCATCTTCTGTAACCGTGCCCGGGGTAATGATTCTGGTAACCCCGCGGTCAACAATTCCTTTCGCCTCGCCGGGGTCTTGCAGTTGTTCGCAGATTGCCACTTTATGGCCTGCTTTGATTAGTTTTCGGGTATAGGATTCTGAGGCGTGATGAGGAATGCCTGCCATAGGAACCGCATTTTCTCCCTTGGAACGGGAAGTAAGGGTAATCCCTAATATCTTTGAGGCAATTTTGGCGTCTTCAAAAAATAATTCATAAAAATCGCCCATACGGAAGAAAAGCAGCGCATCTTTGTGATCTTTTTTGATCTCATTATATTGGCGTATCATAGGGGTTTCAGTGATCATTTGCTATGCCTCTCATCTTATCCATTTGCATTATAGTGCCTGCGCTCCGGCAAGGCAAATTCGCCTTTGAAAGAGGATAATGCGCCAGAGGGATTATCCTGAAAAAAATAAAGGTGTGTGATGCATGAACAGTCTGATGAACCAAAACCTTTTATGGGAAAAATTGCCTTTGGTAAAGAGGCAATCTTATGCCCCAGTACACATTCAAGACTTTTATCCTTCGCGTAAGAATACACTGTTATGATTTGTCCGTAATCCAGCAGGTAGTCAATGTGCCAGCGGTTGTTTTTTGTTTGACGCAAATGCCGTTCAATTCTTAGGCGCAGGCTGTTTTGTGCGCTCCCAACGTAGACGTAAAAACCCGCCGGAAAATGAAACGTGCCTAATTTGCCTATGGGTATTTCCTGTTCCTGAGAAAGTTTAATTATAAGGCAATAAATTCCTTTTTTTACAGAAAAACCCATTTCTTCCCGCAGGTTAAATTAGAGGTTCAGGTTGCAAACTCACAACAAGTTCCCCGAATAGTATAAATGAATATGTTATAAATGGGAAGTCAGTATTTTTATACAGGTTCCGGTTATTAAAAATAGCCCATAATGAGATTTTTGAGGACGCCGTATTGTAATTTTCGGGTTAATGCCTCCAGCACCTCTTCCGCATTCTCATTGGAAACCTGGCATGTTCCGGCGTTTGCGTGGCCACCTCCGCCATGTAACGACATTATTTTCCCGATATGTGCCTTATACGACCTGTCGATAATGGAGTTCCCCGCCACAAAGATGGTTTTGTTGCTAGCGGTATCAGGCAGGATATGGAGCGACACGTTGCATTCCGGATATAACGCATATACAATAAACCTGTTGCCGGGATAAATTACGGCTTCATGCCGAAAGTCAATTACCACTAAATTGTGGTACACAGAAGCACATCGTAAAACCTGTTCTTTGCACTGATCGACAACGGAAAAATAGATATCAATCCTTTCCTCTATTTCAGACAAACCGAGTATTTCCAATATGGTGTGATTTTTGCGGTAGTCAACTAATGTAAGCAATAACTGGTAATGCGAAGACCGGAATTTTCCGAATTTTTCAAGGCCGGTTCTCTGGTCGATTATGTAATTCAAAAGATTCCAGCCTGCAGGATAAAGAATTTCATACGTAGTGAAGTTGGCGGTGTATCCTTTATCTACCGCGGATAACAACTCATCACTGATGTCAGAAAAACTTTTCCCTCCTCCGAAATAATTATATACCACCCTTGTAGTTGATGGGGCATTGGTGTCGATAATGAAGTTATTCTTTTTGCCAACGCTGTTTTCTATGCTGCCGGGATAATTGTCAAATACCAAATAGGCTTTCTCTCTATAGGGTAATCCTGCCGTGATATCATTGCTTGTGATCCGAATATTTCCATTTTCGATTTCTTTTGGATGGGTGAAGAGGATGTCTTCTATTATCCCCAGCGACTTAAAAAGAATCGCACATCCCAAACCGTCAAAATCGCCCTTTGTAACTAACCGGTATTGTTTTATGTCCATGTTTAGTACCTTATCAGTAATTTCTTTGCACACTTCCATTCGTCAGTGCGTGCTTTTTGGCAAAATATTTACTGGCGAAATCCGGTAACTGTGAAATCCGAAGCACGAAACACGAAATCCGAAACAAATTCTAATGACAAAATGATTTGAAATTCTAAACAAGTGCATCTTTTGTATCTCGCATTTCGCGCTTCATATTGTTGCCTGCCTGTGCGTGATCGCACGCAGACAGGGAAGTTTTGGGTTTGTTTTGAATTTTATGCTTTGTTATTCGGATTTGTTTCGTATTTCGTACTTCGAATTTCGTATTTCCCCAGTTGGTTTGACTATACTTTCAGTTTTTCCATAGGTAAAAGTTCTGCACTGCTGCTGCACATATCGATAATGTGTTTCCATGTCTTTTTGAGTCTTTGATAATCGTTAATGCTTCCGGAAATTTCATGAATAAGGGAGGTTATATATTCTTCATCCTGTATTTTTTTGCCAATAGATTTGCAGTATTTATTTTCAAGGGTAAGCAGGGTGTTTCCGTAATGTAAAATATGTTGTTTTGTGTTTTCAAAATTCATTCCATGGTAGAGCGATTCAAATGAAATTGTTCGCGCCCATGATTCTAAATAGGCAAGAATGGAGTGTTTGTTGCTTTTATATTTAAAATGTTCGTGAATAACGGATTTCCGGCTTTTCACTACCTGGCGGCCTTTTTCAATAACCCTTTGGGCGACAAAGGTATCATCGATGCCTGGCGCTTGTTTTATGATTGGGCAAACGATATCCTCGTAAATATTATCAATAACAAAATTTCCTCCGCGTATATTTTTTACGATTTCAAGATGGTGTTCAACGTTTTCGTCCATCGCATTTTCTGTTGCTGTATCCTTATGCTTCAGATAGCGTAAAGAGCTTTCGCCGTGGTGACCCAATGCCGCCAAAAATCTTAATTGGTCTTCCCGGTTTTCTATAAAGGTAAAATTTATGCCTCGTACCCCCGTGTACGGCCCGCTCACGATTGATATTTTTCGTGAACCTTTTTCCCCGCCAAGTATTTCAAAGTGGGCCTTAAATATGGCGCCATCAGGGCGGGTATCGTCGTCAAAGAAAAATATTGATTCCGCACCCAAATACTTTGCGAGGAGAAAGCATTTATTTCTTGACGCCCCGTACCCCGAGGCAGTTTTTAGTATCTCAATGGATTTACGGTCGATACCCCTTTTTGCCAGTTCACAAAAAAACATCTTTTGTTCCTCTTTTCCGAAATGATACAGCGCAATCTTTCCTTTGAGACGATTCTTTACTTCTTCAAGGTATATGCGGTTCTTTTCATAGATAGGGCTTTCGGAATTATCGACAATGCACATTGGCATGACAAAGCCTTCAAGCATCATTTGTTGCAGGTAACATTCAACGGATTTTGATGGTGCAATATTGTGTATGGTAGGTATAATGGCTACGCACGTATCTTTTATAGAACCCATTTTGTTTCAGATAGATAAGAATGAAATGATTGCATGAAGTTATTGCTGTCTGAAAGTCTCATCTGTTAACATATTTAATCATGTTTAACAATAGTATTTTTATAACGCATTAGTTTTCCGGCATAATTTTTCAATAAGTTTGTTAAGGAGGCAAAAAATGACCGCCAAAGAAACGGAAAAAAGTATTCAGGAGATATGGAATTTATTTAAGGACATTTTTTTGGTAACAATTTAGTTTTATGAAACCGTAGGGGTGATGCATTTGCATGTTTGGGCATGAACGCATATATGCCAGTTATTGCAAATGCTTCGCCTCTACACCGTGCGGCAAAACAATGTTATTATATTACCTAAATCCTGCAAACGATTTTCGCAATGCGAAAATCAGTATTTTCCACTACCAAGATTGGCAAAAAGCGATAACAGATATCCGTTTTTTAGCAATTGTGGTAGCGCTATTGTACT
>NZ_CAADGZ010000072.1:0-16848 GCF_900696675.1 uncultured Candidatus Kuenenia sp.
AACTTGGAATGTCCAATGTTGTTTTCGGCCAGTAATTAAAAGACTTCCAAAAGACATGTAGTCGCAGAATCAATGTTTATAAGTGTTTGCCAAATTTGACTTTAGTAATTTCTTTCCGGAACATGGGTTAAAAATGAACACTCGTATGGTACTAAGGTCACAGGAAATTCATTGGAAGAGCATTTTCGGGGATTTGATTATGGCTGGGAAGGCGACATTCTCCGTCTGGTGCTTGCAGTGCTTTTTCGTGGAGGCGCCATTGAGGTAACCCATCAGGCTGTAAGGCACAGGGGATATAGTGACCCTGATGCACGATTACCGTTTATCAGCAATCGCGCATTCAAGTCAGCGACGTTTGCACCCCGCGAAACGCTTGATCTTAAAATGCGTGCAGATGCAGCAAAGCACTATGAGGAAATAACCGGAAATGAAGTAAACATCGAAGAAGAAGCAATCGCATCCGCATTTAAGGAGTTAGCAAAAGATGACAAAGAAATACTCCTGCCGCTTCAGGTTCAGGTCAGTGCTCTTGGGCTTCCGGTTAAAGATACACTGAGCGAATTCAGGCAGACTATAGACAGTGTATTGAACAGTGACATTGACGACTGCGTAAAGATACTTGCCGGGGAGGGCATGTCCTACAAGGAATTAAGAGAGAAAATACGCCGTCTTGCAGATGTCATGTCTGATGAAGATATGAAAAACGTCCAAAATGCCAAAGCTGCTCTCTCCACAATAATACCAATGTTGGAAAAATTGGGACTGGATGGTGAAGTTTATGAGAAGGCAGAAGCGCTTAGAATTGCACTCAATTCGGAAAACTTCTATGATAAACTTGAAGCTATCAGATTAAATACGCAGGGGATCTATGCAGTATACATAAAAGCTTATAGCGAGAAGCATGATCATCGCAAAGAAAGGGTTGAAAAGGCAATCGAATCTGTCAAAGGGCATGTTAATTTTGCTCTCCTGAGTGAGGAAGAGCAAAATATATTGTTGGCACCCTTTATCGAACGTTGTTGCGAGAAAGCGATGCTCAAAGATACCTGCGCTTGTGAAAAATGCAGGGCAACAATTGATCAGATGGATTCTGACCTGCTTGCAATTCAGGGTATGAAGGATAATGCTGCCCGACAGATAGAGAAACTTACCGATTCTGGCAAAATCGAATATCTGCGGGCGTCCGAAATTATATCAGGATATATTGAGAAAGAAGAAGACGTTGAAATTGCATTGCAAAAACTTAAGGAAAAGATGATGAAAATGCTGGCCGAAGGATACAAAATATCGTTCCAATAAAATGGAGGTAACGCCATGGGTAAGATTACCGATTACCTTCAAGAACTCATAACAAAGCAGGTGAAGGATTTCGGAATAGTGGTATGGTATGATCCGGAGAAACACTATCAGGGGATCGTTAAAACACTCAACACTGGTGCAAAACTGTTCAACTTTAACGATAGCTTCTTTGAACTCAAATACCAGTTAGAACCGATGCTTGATGGAATAACACCACCAAAAATACTGGTTTATGTCGCGAAAGAAAGGAGCGAGACTGACAACGCCCTTATAGAAATAGAGAAAGCCGGCTGTGTGCTTGAGCCGGGTCATCCGTCTATAAATCAGAATACCCGCCTTGAGGTTGTAGCACGTGCAGTGCTTAAGCCCATAATGCCAGATGCAGCAGAAAATATCTGCAAACAGATTGCATCCGGTAGTCTGACCTATGATGATGTAGAGGGTATCGCTGAACATGGAGCTGAGATTGGATCAGGAACGGTAAAATTGATCTTCGGAAGTATTGATCCGGTAGAGATTGCTTACCTATTTCTAACAAAACCGGAAATTGATGACAATATCGTCAAAAAAAACGCAATACAGGAACTTCAGGCAATTCTCAAAAACTCATTCGGCTTTGACACGACAGATAAGATTCCTGACAAGACCAGGGAAAGGTTCGTTCGGTATGTATTGCTAGGAGATTTAGTAAACAACATTGATGATGATGGCATTCCATCAGTAATATCACAAATGGACATTCCTTCACTGGAATCGCATAAGCAAAATACATCAAAACTTGCCCAGCGATGGCGAAGCGATATTGAGCATAAGGATTCTTATGTTGACGTGTCAAAGATGGTTGATCAGAAATGCAATGTTGCGGCATTCTCTATCCCACCTGAAAAGCTTGTCAAATCCCAGACATTTTTATCAACAGAAAGCAAGCTAATAGATTGGGCTTGTAAACTCATTTTAGAAAATGCTTTACTTCAAGCTACTCAATTAGTTGATGCGCAAAAAGATTCATTTTGGCCGCGTACCGAAGAAACGCTTATGTTGAAATGGAGTATCCTGGAGACCGTCGTTAGTATTTGTATCAAAACAGGGGATATAAAAAAAGAACTTAAAGGTAAAAAATATTTACCCAAAGACTTGATTAAGAATTATTGCAGAACTACTTTACCATGGTATGAGTTGGATAGGTTTCATCGTGAACTGGAACATAGATATGAGCGATATAATATAGATCTCTCGGACGAAAACAGCCCAATTGAAAAGGTCATTGCCAAAGCACGGCAATTTTATACAAACATGGCTGGTGATCTGGCAGAATTTTTACAGGATTCAGAATTCCCGGAATTTGGCTTTGGTTTTCAACTTCAACGCGATACTTTTAGCAGGGAAGTTAAGCCACTAGTTGGTAAGCATAAGATAGCATATATCTGGGTAGATGCACTGCGCTATGAAATGGCCGCGGAACTTGTATCGGGATTTGGGCCAGATTTTCACAGCGAATTGAAACCGGCTATCGCAACAATCCCAGGAATTACGGAAATGGGAATGGCATCCCTTCTCCCCGGTGCAGAAGAAAACTTTGCTATTCTGGAGAACAAAGGTAAATTGGCGGTTAGGTGCGGTGATACTATAATTACTACGCGGCAGGATAGAGTAAACTATCTGACAAAAAACTTAAAAGGACAAGTTGTTGAGGCAAAAATTGAGGCGCTTCAGAAACCACGTAAAAAACTTAAAGATCAGATTGCCGCAAGCAATTTTATATTGGTTACTTCACAGGAAATCGATGAGATATGTGAACGGGGGAATACAACGCTGGCACATCGAACCATGCAGGACATTTTAGAGCAGATTCGCAGAGCCATAGTGAATTTATCGGTACTGGGTGTTGATACCTTTATAGTTACTGCTGATCATGGTTATATATTTCTAGACGAAATCGAACCAAGCAATAAGATACAGAAACCAGGCGGAGAAGAACTCGCACTTCATCGTAGAGCATGGATTGGGAATGGCGGACAGGCAAGTAATGCGTATATACGTTTTAAAGAAAGCGATGTTGGACTCTCTGGCAATTACGATTTGGTATTCCCACGTAGAATCGCATGTTTTATGGTTAAAGGACCAGAGAATCCGTATTTCCATGGCGGAATATCGTTACAAGAGATGGTTGTTCCAATCATCAAAATCACTAAAACTGAAGTTGTACCGTTACCAACGGCGCCAGAAATCAAGATAATTTTGGAAAAAGCAAAAATCACGAACAGGCTTTTCTCTGTACAGCTTGTTTGGAAATCGCCTGCTAAACGGAAACTTCTGGGAACTTCGGAAACAAAGAAACGGGTACGAGTGGCGGTAAAATCTGGCAAGAATGATGTAGGTGAGGCAGTTCATGCAGTATATGGATACGAAGATGGAACAAAGGACATCATTTTGGAACAGAACAAACCAAACCTCGTGACAATAATGCTTACGGGAGAACCTGCTCAGAATGTTCTATATTTGGTTTTAGTGGATGCTGAAACATTGGTGGAACTTGCGCGGCTAGAAAATATAGTAGTCAACCTAATTATTTAGAGGGAATACACATGGCAATCCTTGACAAAAAAACAAATGAGTTTTTTGGAGGTAAAGTTGTTCGCAAAGACCTCGTAAGGAAGGTGAAGGTTGGCGCGAATGTGCCTGTCTATGTGCTTGAGTTTTTGCTGGGAAAATACTGCGCAACAGACGACACACAGGCAATTGAGTCAGGGCTACGCCTGGTTAATAATACTCTGGCAAAAAACTTCATTAATCCAGATGAAGCTAATAAGGCACAATCATGGGTAAAAGAGAAGGGGAGCTACACCTTCATTGATAAGGTAAAAGTCCGGCTTCTCGCCAGCGAGGATAAATACTGGGCAGAGCTTGTGAATTTCAGCAATACTCAAATCCATATTCCAGATAACTTTGTAAAACAATATGAACGGCTTCTTGAAGGCGGTATCTGGGCACAGGTTGAAATGATTTATCGCTACGATGAGGAACAGAGGGGTAAAAGAAGTCCTTTCTGGATAACGAAAATTAATCCGATTCAGCTTGCTTCGTATGATCACAATGAGTATCTGGCTGGGCGTTCCGGGTTCACAACAGAAGAATGGATTGATCTTCTGATTCGTTCTATAGGCCTGGAACCAGCGGGAATGGACAAACGTATTAAGCGGCTCTACTTATCAAGACTCATCCCGATGGTCGAAACAAACTATAATTTTGTTGAATTAGGGCCACGAGGTACAGGGAAGTCCTTTGTATACAGAGAGACAACACCCTATGCCATTTTAATTAGTGGCGGAAAAACAACGGTAGCAAACATGTTTTACAACATGAGCACCAGAAAGGTTGGGTTGGTAGGACTTTGGGATGTGGTTGCGTTTGATGAGGTAGGCGGGATTAACCTTGATGATAACTATGTCGTGGATATCATGAAGGATTATCTTGAATCTGGCTCTTTCAGTCGTGGCCGGGAAGAGATATCTGCAAAAGCAAGTGTTTGTATGTTAGGAAACATTAATCAGCCAGTTGACATTCTAGTCAAATCGAGCCATCTATTTCAACCATTTCCTGACGGACTCAAAGATCCGGCCTTAATAGATAGATTGCATTTCTATCTTCCAGGGTGGGAAATAGCAAAGATGTCCGCGGAGATGTTCACTGATCACTATGGCTTTGTGGTTGATTACCTCGCTGAAGCGTTCAGAGAACTCCGCAAGGCGAATTTCACAGAATCCGTTGATAAATACTTCGCTCTGGGAACCCACCTTAATGCCAGAGATTCCAAAGCTGTACGAAAGACAGTATCAGGCTTTCTTAAACTGCTACACCCTAACGGGGAATTCATTAAAGAAGAATTAGAAGAGTACCTGAAAATTGCATTGGAATGCAGGCGTCGGGTAAAAGAGCAATTGAAGAAAATGCTCTCTTATGAGTATAGCCATACCAGCTTTTCATATATCGATCAGGAGATACGGGAAGAGCGGTTTGTCGGTGTTCCAGAAGAAGGGGGACGTGATCTTATCTCCACAGATCCGTTACCACCGGGAAGCGCATATACGACATTTGTCGGCACTGATGGTAGAGCAGCACTCTATCGAATAGAGGTAGGTATATCGGCCGGTACGGGAAAGCTAAAAAGTTCAGGAGGACTGAGCAAGTCGATGAAAGACTCCCTATCAAGGGCTTTTGATTATCTTAAAAGCCATAAAGTTGAGTTCGGAATTGGAAGAGATATAGATACAACAGATTTTCATGTGGAAGGTGTAGACTTACTAAATACAAATATTGATTGTCAGATAGGCGTTGCCTTCTTTGTTGCAATGTATTCTGCCTTGAAAAAACGACCATTAAGGTCGGCAACATTGGTGCTCGGAGACTTAAGTATTCAGGGCAATATTAAGCCTTTACCGTCTTTGAATGAGCCACTGCAAGTAGGTATGGATAACGGAGCAAGAAGGGCTTGTATTCCCATAGAAAACAAACGCCACTTCTTTGATGTACCGGCGGATGTTGTAGAAAGAGTGGACCCGATATTTTATGGAGAACCTATGGTTGCTGCGCAGAAGGTTATGGATGATTAGCAGAAAGTATTCTTATCACGGATATAAAGAACGGTGTTTCTTCATGAATTGTCCTTCTAATTACACTTTTCTATTGCCATAACGAACTCAATGCGTAAAAAAGAAGAATTAAAATTATTGGCAAATAAATGTATTGCAATACTCATTAACAAATATCAGTTTAAAAAAGTCTTCCTTATAGGATCGCTTGTAGATGGTATTGTCCATGAAAGGTATGATATTGATTTGGTTGCCGAAGGGTTGCCTTCTGAGTTTTATATAAAAGCGCTGTCGGAATTGAACAACCTCCTGCCCCCCGGTGTCGAAATTAATCTTATTCCATTTGAAGATGCCTTTGAAAGTTTAAAGGGAAAAACAATAAAGGAAGGGGAACTTGTTTACGGATAGGGAACGACTGAAGAAGGACATTGAAATATAGTCAAACAAATAAGGTTTTCGAAAAATTTACACCTCCCAGTCCCCAGCTGTAAAGAGGGAATTAAGGGGCGTGCTTGTATAGTATGCTTAGTCAAATAAATCTGTTTTTTAGAAAGCCATTTTATTGCCAAATTCCTAAAATCATATTTGTTTGGCTATATAACTCTAAAATCTGCAAAAGGATCATACAAGAGATGGAAGAACTAATCCGTGAGTTACCTGAAAATCCCGGTTCTATTGAAACACGGGCTGCGGGAAGCATTCTTCATGATTTCTATTGTGGTATCGAAAAGATTTTTGAACGGATCGCTATTGCGGTTGACAAGAACTGGCCGGAAGGAGAAGGCTGGCATAAACAATTGCAAAGACATATGGCAATCCCTTATTAGGGAGTAAGAAGAGAGTGGCAAATTTCTGAAACCTTTGATTTTATTGGTCGGGGTGGCGGGATTTGAACCCACGACCTCTTGAACCCCATTTCTTTAAAGGTCATTTTTAGCATTTTTTATAACCAACTGGCTTTGTGTCTGTTACGACTGTAATTATTTATAACATAAAACCTTACAACATAGAAATTTTTCTGCTAGTTCCTTCTCATTCCTTTCGATTCCGCAGGGTTCGGTCACAATTTGGTCACAGTTCATTTATTTATTAAATTTACTGAAGCAGTTGCCCATGACATATATTTTGTGAAATGCCATCCAATTTCATTGTATGAATAATTCCTCCGACCTAATGTGTAATAACAATCATAAACTGTGCGATAGTAAAAATCTGAAAGAGGTGAATAGCTTTTAGCAAAAGTAGGTAAAAACTCAACAAAAGCACTATCTTTATTTGAATTTTTATATGGTTCAAAGTGCAACGACCCACCAAATTCGAATTTATTAGATTGTTTCTTTTCAGGGATACGTAAAATTTCTATCGAGAAATTTGTTAATAGATTTGAACGAGGATTTGTACGTAAGGATTTAAATACGTTTTTAATAGTATCTAATGTTTGTCTGCAACGATAAGCAATTAAACTATTAAGGATTGATTGCCAACCATAAATTGTTCCGTATCCTTCTATTTCCGATGCCAATTGCATTATTTTGATGCTATTTGTCCATGCTTTCTTAATATCACTTGATTTGAGATTCGTTTTAACTTCTATGCACGCAATTACTGAATGAAGCATGGTTAAAACGGATCCATCGGTGTTTTCAGAAAGCAATGGGTATCTTGAATCAAATATTATAATATCAATTTGTGGCGATAATATTCCTGATGGCGTGATAAAGTATCCAGTAGTAGCTTTTAATGTAAGAGGTAAGTAACGATTGAAAAATTGAATTAGTGGTAATTCGCCATTACTTCCGATCGTTTGTGAATTTGATGAGGAGGAAAGGGCACGATCTACAGACAAAAGGATTGCTTTTTCTTCTTGGTGCATAATTTGGTTTTTAGTGTTCGGAGAATGCTTAAAAGAACGTTTCATATTGAATTTTAATAATACATCTTTTGTAAAAACATTGAGAATAAATATAAAAGTTTAATGTATTGCCATTAAAAGAATAAAAAAATTTAAAACAATTTTTATATAGGCAGAAGTACATAATAAATCCAGATAATGAACATTTTATTAATTATCATAGTGTAATAGATATAGAAAATATTCACTATTCCTGTATTAAGATTCTGATTGTAATAAGAGTGAATCAAGGTCTTTGTCGGTATAAAGTTTATTGGTGAGTACAATTTGAATTGCTTTTGCCGTTAGATTAAATCCTTCCCTTAAAAGTAATACTTCCTTATCTATAGACTTTGATTGCACTATACCGCGATGAGCAGCCTTAGATCGCATTCCATAAATTTTAGTTAGTTTTTTTTTGAGATCGAGTCGTTCATCAAGTGTCTTACCCAATAAACGTGCACCTCTCATGGATATTCGATAAGTAATTTCTGTAGATTCGTCAGATTTTATCAATATTGATTCAAGAGCAATGCCCAAGTCAATAGCAGCATCTGCAAAGTCTTTGAACTCGGTCATTGCTGATCTTAACCGACTCATTGGTATAAAGAGCGAGTCCCTAAGATTTGGACTAAGATTTTCAAAAGACTCAAAGAGGGACTTTGCCAAAGAGCACTCATCATCGTTAAATTCAAGTCGAGGCCAGTATGAATCAATTTTTACCGAATGGTGAAGGTTTTTGCTATATGCCCCGGGAAAATCCAAAGGAACAAAGATCGCGTGACCAACCAATGCAGGTGGTTGTGGTCGAACAATGCCAAGAATCAACAAGGCGCGATAGGCTTTTTGCAGCGCATAAAAAAATTCATCTACCATGCCCATATAAATAGAAGGTCTATAATGCCCGCGTGGTCCCAAATGTACCGGATGCTCGAATTCAACAGTGATTGCGGCACTAATATGATGAACGTCAATCTCATGGTGCTCAATATTTTCGTCTTTAGATTGATTGAGAAATTCATTGGAAGAAAACTCACATAAGGTGACATTATTCCCAAGCTGAATTGTTTTTGGGAGTGATACTCTAGCCAATGCTAGCACTGCCGTAGCAAAAAAGGGTTCTCCGAGTAAAAGTCGTTGGATAGCAGAAATAGATTTGTTTGTATCTGTTTTCATCGAATGAATTACCAACCACTCACGTAAACGTTCAAAATTGAAAAAAATAATAATATCACCCACACAGAGACTGGCATCTTCGAATATCTTTAATTCTTTGCAATCCAAGATTGCCATGTCGAGTTCTTTAAAGAGACCTTCCTTGTTACAATCGAAATAAGCATCCCATAAATCGGTGGAATCATTAACTCTATTTGATATTGCCAAAGTGACCTCTTGGAGTATTTGCTTAATAGTTTCAAAATCAGTCATGGGTAAAAAAAAGACGAAGCAGGGTTTTAATTTTCTAAGTATTAATTAAGGAAAGTGGGGAATATTGCTATGCCTGCAACCATTCATTTATCTATACTTACCGTTGGTTAAGTAAAACGTGAGTAAAACTAAAATACCTTTCATATTAATTTTTATAAAGTCTTTATATCTTTTGTAAAAATTGACTATGTAATTTTTCTTACTGAAAGTTTTCCACGAATCCAGGCAGGGTTGCGCCTCATGTCCAAAATAGCTATAACACGAGCGATTTCTTTATCTATTTCATAGTAAATGGCAAACGGAAATCTCTTTGAAAGCATTCGATAAAAGCCAAAACGCTTACTATGCACTCCTGCATAAAGTTTGATAGATTCAAGATCAGAAATTAAACAAAGGGGGTATCCACTTGACTGTCATAAAAATTTCTTAATATATTGAGTATATATAACTTAACGGAAATAATTGAGCAATCAGCCTAAAGTACCTTAACTAATTATTTATCAAGTGGTTACAATTTGGATGGGACAGTCAAGTGGATGCTCCCCTTTAAACAATTAAAAAAATAATCACCTATCCCTTTCTCTTTTCTATCATAAAAAAGCCTTCCTTCTTCTAAATCCATTGCCGCTTCTTTTAAGACAAGCACTTTCTTTACATTCATTGACGTGTTTTTGTTTTTAATTCTTCAATAGAAATGAATTCTGCTTTGCCACTCTCAATTTTCTTTTTCCTTTTGTCAAGAATTTCTTCATGCCATGCAGGAGATTCGATTTCGTACTACTATCCATCAACTTCTTGTTTTTTATGCTCGTTTTTCAAAATGCATAACCGTAAGGCATTGATTAGATGAGGATTACGTAAAGTTTGGAGCATTGGGTTTTTTGTCATTTGAATTTGTTTCGTATTTCGATATTCGTATTTTGAATTTGGTTGCGGCCAAAGGCCGCGCCAAGTTCTTCATGGCACAAGGCATCCCATAATTCTTCCATCGCCTGTAAATGTTCAACGGTAGACATTTTTTTAATTTCAGGAATAATCATAATATCTCCTTATTTATTAAGGATCAAAATACGTTATTTTTACTATACGAATATTATTTTCATACAAAAAAGATGAGTATGAATCTCTCTTATTATTTTTATTGTGCTGTTACAATCTTTTTTAACGCTATTATGCTACCCAGAATAAAAAAGTTGTCAATGATTATATAACGGTAAATAGCAGAATGATTTAGCGTTTTGTTAAGTCCTCGTCATCTGTTTCTACTCTACTGGTTTTCACCCTTCATATTTTGCGTTTTGCGCTTGTTTGGCTCTGGCTATGCCGCTGAAGTCATTCTTCGTTATCAAAGATGATAGTAACGGTGTGTTCTGATGTCTTTTTTATGTATTCATCGGAAATATCTGTTGAAAGTGAGCGCAGTTCTGTTTTTGATGCGGTTAATGCTATAAACGGGTTGGGTATGACTCCGCCCAGCATGAGCAAATAAGAGATCATGAGCGGTATTGAAACCATCATCGATACCTTTACGAAGGGGAAACGTTTTTTAACAACAATCTCTTCTTCCTTTGTATCGAATTTATCCAATTCGATTTCTTTTTCATCCCAGAAGGCTTTGTAAAGTCTGAATTCTCCCTTTTTGCCTTTTAACGTAGTGGATTTTATAAATCGGATATATATTTCGGACTTATTTGTCAGCGAGTTGTATGTGTCTTCAGAAAGGTATATCTCTCCCGGATTGGATGCCGATTCAATTCTCGATGCAACATTTACCACGTCCCCGAAAATGTCATTTTCTTCCACTACGCCATCTCCGGTATGCAAACCCATGGTAACGAGAAGGAGGGTTTTGGGTTTCTTTTCTATATTGTACCTGTCAAAACCTATTTGCGCTTCGACTGCAGCGCGAAGCGCCTTCTGTGCATCTTCAAAATAAGACAACGTACCGTCTCCCATCGTCTTTACCAGTATGCCGTCATGTTTTTTGATAATAGGGAAAAGGACGTCATTGTGTTGTTTCATAATAGTACGGCTTGCGATATCACCTTCCGCATCCGCAATGGCAGTCGAACCTTTCAGGTCGGTAAACATTACCGTCATGCGTTTGGTAAATTTTTCCTTGAGGAGGCTTTCCAGATATTCCCTTTGTTCGATGAGTTTTTCTATGTCATTTGGCGTGGTATGGAGGTGTTTGGCTTTTTCGCCCATGTTTGGTATCGCTTCTTTTGCCTTTTCAACAAACTCTTCAATCATAGGATCTTCATTTTGTTCCACATACGCCAGAGCACTTTCTGCTTGCGCCTGAACTACCTCTCTGTCATTTTTTGTTTCTTCATGCGGAATTGTTTCGTCTTTCCCGATTTCTACTGTCTCCTTTTCACCTTTTTCCTCATCCGCCTTTGGGGTTTGTAATAAAGTGTCCATTATTTTATCGTGTATTCTTTCATGGTCACAATTTTCTTTCGGCTCCGGCGCCCTATTCCCCGAAGTACTATCTCCTTGTGCATCATTTGTTTCTAGAAAAGACATCTCTTCTACTCCCTGCGATAAAGTGTAAAAAATTATCTTTTGAAAAGGCTTTCTACTATACTGCTATTTTTTTTAACGGATATTCACCCCCGCCGAAACGCACAAGTTGCGGTTTCAGAGGGATCTTATTTCAATCGGCATTTTACTGATTTTATCATATAACTTGCTCATGTATCGTATGGGCCACCAATCATATAAAAATATTTGAATAGGACGCCACATGGCTACCCAGCCGCTAATGAGCAATCCTTCCTTAATAATTTGCGCCAGCATCCCATCTCCTATACGGTCAATAACCGCTCCAGTGCTGATACAAAAAAACAAAAACAAAATACCGATTAACAATGAAATACGTCCCTTTTTAAGTATAAAGCTCAACTCCTCGTTAGAAGTATTGAACCGGTAGTTAAAATAACTACGAATTGCATCCGGTATGAACGGTATCGCTTCTTCTCTGGAATTCTCAGGCAAATAAATAACTAATTTAAGCAGTGTATCGAGAGGAAATTCTCTAACGGAAGCAACAATATATTCTTCCGCGTCATCATCCATGTCTTTCTCTCTAAAGGGAGCGGGGTCAAACGTATTGAATAACTGACGTATATCTTTTAATTTTATCTCGATGAGATAGGAATTGTTTTCACGTTTATAGCGGGACTCTATATCTTTCATAGAAAGTTATCGTAATGAACAAACCCCTCCCTGCCCCTCCCAAGAGGGGACTTATAAAATTCCTCTCTTGCGGGGAGGGTTGAGAGGTGGATAAAAATGAATGCCGTTGAGTTTTCGTCTTTTAAAAACCCAGCCTAATTTGATAAACGTGTGGTATTCCTTGCAAACTCAACTAATAAATTAATTGCCTTACACTGGTTTTTTGCAAAACCATTTCCTCCCCATTTCCAGGGTGCGTCGTTTTCCAGATTATGTTTATCAGACACAATAAGCATGCCTATTGCAGGTATTTTGTGGAATCCGGCTACAGTTAGCAATGCGGAGGTTTCCATATCCACTCCAATAATGCCATTTTTTCTCCAGAAGAGTTCTTTGGCCTTTGTCTGTCTGAATACTGCGTCAGTGCTGACTGTTTTGCCATACATAACACTATTTTCCCCGGTTTGGCAAAGATAATCTTTCAACTCATCCAGCAGGTCTTTATCGGGTAATGCGTTTGTTTCTGCCGATGCATAATGGTAAGAGGTGCCTTCTTCTCTGATAATTTCTGTCGGAATTACAATATCGCCCACTTCCAGATTTTTTCCTATTCCGCCACACAATCCAAACACGAAAAGACATTTACACCCCAACGCTACCGCTATTTCAAAAGTACATACGGAGGCAGGAGCGCCAAATCCGCCTTGTATAAAAGAAACAGTATTTTTCCCTTCGACACTATATACATCAGGATGAGGAATAAAACCCGGCAGTGTAAAAACATTTTTCTTGGCTTTCAATCGCCTTTTTACATAAGGGATGCCAGCATTCGTTTCAAACATCACCAAACATTCGCCAATTTTTGCGGATTTTCGCAGGTCGGGTTGCCCGTTGCTTAAACAATCAACAGGTGAAATTATGCAACGTGAATGATCGTCTTTACCAAACCAATTTCCGGTAAAATTTCTTGTCATATTTACCCAATACAAAAATTATCGTATTTTCTGCCGTATTTTATTATGCCGCAGAACATTTTCTTTAAACAGGTATCGGGTATAATGTAACAGGAATTAACACATCTTCCAAAATAAAACTGTATACAATATTCTTCCATTAAAAAAAACAACTTGTCTATAGAAAAATAAGGCGATAGGATGAGATTATGCGCAACAAAGCCATCAGGGAATATCCTTGCCTTACCAATTCATTGCGTGATATTCTCTTGTCGGTTGTAAAAAGCAGTATAAGGCAAACTATACTGTGAGAGTTCACAAATAGGTATTTCCAGGACTAGATTTAACTTTTGTTGACATAAATAGTTATAGCATTTTTAAAATCACACTTTGTGGACCCCTTGAGTATATATGAACACTTAAGTAGAGCAAATCAATTACTATGGAAATATTGTCGATTGCCGCAATTCAAATGTGCTCTGTACATGACCGTAATAAGAACCTGAACACAGCACGTGTACTTATGGAAAAGGCAGTGCAAAAGGGTGCCAGGTTGATTGCGCTCCCTGAAAATTTTTCGTTTATCGGACAGGAAAGAGAAAACATAACATTCGCGGAAGAGAGAGAAACCGGGGAAATTGTTCATTTTCTCAAAAAATTTTCAATGAAACATAGTGTAGCGATTATTGGCGGGAGTGTTCCGCTCAGATCATCAAGCAAAGCAAAAGTTACGAACACCTGCCTGGTTTTTGATCAATCTGGTGTGATAATAGGGAGTTATGATAAAATTCATCTGTTTGATTTTCACCTTGATGACAAGACTGTTTACAGGGAATCTCATTATGTGAAACATGGGAAACATATTGAAACGGTAAAACTTTTCGGGCATATCATGGGGCTGTGTATTTGCTATGATTTACGTTTCCCGGAGCTTTTTCGCAAGCTGATGCTGCGTGGAATGGAAGTCTTGTTTGCGCCGTCCGCATTTACAATGGAAACAGGAAAGGATCATTGGGAAATTCTCTTGCGGGCGCGCGCCATCGAAAACCAGTGTTATGTGGTAGCGCCCGCCCAATACGGACGGCATAACGATGAGCGCATCAGTTACGGCAGAACGATGATCATTGACCCGTGGGGACGTATTATGGCGCAATGCCAGGACATGGAAGACGTTATTGTTTGCGAAATTGATTTTGCGTTTCTTGGCGAAGTGAGAAAACGTCTTCCCTGTTTAAAGCACATTCGCCGCAAACTATTTTTCTTAGGTGAGGCATGATAAAAGAGTCGGATAATTTAACATAAAAGTAGGGGCGAAGCATTTGCCCGTTTGGGTATAAACGCATTTATGACAATTTATAGAAAATGCTTCGCCCCCTACATTTGTTGGAATTTTTCAAAATACTAAATTGTTACGCAAATGGAGATTTTCAGGTGAAAATCCCTGCACGATCAAGATAAGGATATGAGGAAAATGTTATACTGATGAATACCCCCAAAAAAGCACAGATTGGCAGTGAGTATGACCTTTTTGTCTTTGCACAGAAGGAGAGTGAGGCATTAAAGGAACGTCTCTTTGAACTTTACCTGCTATACAGCCTCAGTAAAAATTTAAACGTTTCACTTCAGTTGAATGAACTTTTCCACAACACTATAAATGTCTTGAAGGAGTCCTTAAGGATTGAAGATTTCTGCTTTATGCTGATAGATGATGAATGTAATGAGTTGAAAATGTGGAAAGTGGATGACTGCAGCTTTGGGGAGGCGAAGGGTATAACGTTTAAAATAGGCGAAGGAATTTCCGGTCTCGTGGCCCAAACCGGTGAGTCTATATTGATTCCTGACACAGATAAAGACCCACGATTTCTTTTTTACAAGGGAAAGATACCAGATATCGGGTCTTTTATCTCCATACCATTAAAATTAAATAACGACAAAGTAATTGGAGTCTTGAACATTCACAAGAAGGAGAAGAATGCCTTCAGGGATACGGACAAAATGTTGTTTGTTGCTATAGCACATAATGTAGCAATTGCCATAGATAGGGCGCGTAATTATGAGCATGCGCAAAAGGTTGCCATGGTGGACGAATTGACTTCGCTATATACCAGAAGATACTTTCTCGAGAGCAGCCAGAGAGAATATCGCCAGGCGGAAAGGCGTGGAGAATTCTTTTCAATAATCATGGTGGATATCGATCATTTTAAATATTTTAATGACACTTACGGCCACTTGCTTGGCGATGAAGTGTTGAGAAAGCTGGCATCTGTTTTAAAACTGAACGCGAGACAGAGTGATGTTATTGCCCGGTACGGCGGTGAAGAGTTTATCATTTTACTGCCAGGAACAAATAAACCCGGGGCAGTCGCAAGCGCCGAAAAACTCAGGTCAGCAATAGAAAAGAAACTTGCTATAGAGGTAGGAGGAGGACACAAAGAGAAAGTGACAATAACGGCTGGCGTTGCCTGCTATCCTGAGGACGGGAATAACGTAGAAGAGGTAACTGCATCGGCAGACAGGTTTCTCTATTTGGGGAAAAAAAGCGGGCGCAACAAGATCGTTTCAGCAGCTACGGACGCAAAGGTTGCCATACCTGAAAAGAGGGTAGCAAGCAGGTACATGACCGCTTTAAAGATTGTAAGCGGATTGCATCAGCCCCAGTCCATTGAAATTGAAACGGATAGCAATTGGAAGATGTGTACAGTAAAGGATATAAGTAAAATGGGATTCCGGGGCGAAGTTGAATTTGCGGCCAAAATTGGTAATGTATATTCGGGCAAGGTGGTTCTGAATACCGATGACCATAAACCAGGCCAGTTTTCCATCCGCGTAGCGTTTGCAAAAAGAATGTGCCAAAACAGATATCAAATCGGGGCAGAGATTATAGACGGACGGGATAACTGGAAAAGGCTCTTTATCCAGACAACCCATTGAGTAGCCCTATTTCACTGTGTGCAAATGCTGGGAATAAGCGTTTTTACTTTGAATTTTAGCAACACCTTAGTTTTTTGAAAAAAAAATCTGCCTATAGGATGTATGATTTGTAGCGGCAAGGCATGCCTCATACGCATCAACCTAACTTGGCAGTAGTTGTAAAGGTTAGCATTTCAAGAAGCGGAATAATTTCTTTGGAAGGATTAAGTGATGTTCTTCGCGAGAAGTCTCCCGAGTCAGATATAACCCCGCAGGCATTGAGTAAAAAGATAAATAGCGATAAAGCAGTATCGTTTTTAGAGCGTACGTTTGAAGCAATATACAAAGAACAGGTATGTCCTAAATTAGAGAAGATACCTTTTGCGGTATTAGAGCAATTTTCGAATGTGTATCCTCCAGGATAGTACCCAAATAGCGCTCAATGAGCATTTGGCGGAAGAATTCAAAGGTGCGGGAGGCAGTGCGAGCAAATCATCCGTAAAGATAGATTTATTATATGAGGCGGTACATCATATATTGAAAGAAGTTTCTATTACGAAAGGCACCTATCCTGATCAGAAAAACGGAGCAAAGGTAT
>NZ_CAADGZ010000073.1:0-16816 GCF_900696675.1 uncultured Candidatus Kuenenia sp.
CTTCGTTTTTTGGTCTGCCTTTTTCCCGGATCTTTTTGGCTATGACAGGATCGATACAGGTATTAAACTGGCCTTCCCAATCTCTGTTTTTTCTATAGTGCGACATTTTTTTGTCCCACTCCCAGGCAGATTTAACCCCTTTTACCAGGTCTGCCGCATGGGCGGCTATCCGCGCAGCCATTACGCCGGTTCTGACGTCTTCCGGGCCGGGAAGGCTTAAATGTTCCGTCGGTGTTACATAACAGAGAAAATCAGCGCCTGCAGAAGCGGCTATAGCGCCTCCAATGGCGGAAGTAATGTGGTCGTAACCGGGAGCAATATCTGTGACAATGGGACCCAGCACGTAAAATGGCGCTCCCTTGCAAAGTTCTTTCTGTAATTGAACATGCGCCGTTATTTGATTCAGCGGCACATGGCCTGGTCCCTCAACGATTACCTGCACGTCTGCCTCCAATGTTCTTTGCGTAAGCTCGGCGAGTACGTTCAACTCATATACCTGCGCACGGTCAAAGGCGTCAGCCAATGCACCGGGCCTCAAGGCGTCCCCCAGGCTTATGGTTACGTCATATTCTTTTGCGATAGCCAATATTTCATCAAATTCTTCATAGAATGGATTTTCCTTTTTATTGTGTATCATCCATTCTACCAAAAAGGCTCCTCCTCTGCTTACGACGCCGCAAATACGTTTATCTTCGCGCAAATGTTTTAATACCCCCATTGTTGCGCCACAATGTACGGTTATAAAGTCAACGCCATCCTCGCAATGCAATTGTATGGCTTCGATCATATCCCGTGCGGTCATATCGTAAATCGCCTGCTTTCTTTTAATGGAATTTACAGCCGCCTCATATATTGGCACGCTGCCTATGGAAACAGAAGCAGATTCTATGATTGCTTTTCGAATGGTTCTTAATTCCCCGCCGGTGCTCAGGTCCATTACCGCATCGGCGCCCGCTTCTTCAGCGGCACGTAATTTTTCTAATTCTTTGTCGATGTCCGCATAGTCTGCCGAGGTGCCTATATTGGCATTTACCTTGGTTTTAAGGCCTGCGCCAATGCCGCATAATTTACGGGAATTCCGTTTATGGTTTACGGGGATGACGATCTTCCCTTCGGCAATACGCCCTCTTATATATTCAGGGTCGAGTCCCTCAATTCTTGCCACCTCAGCCATTTCTTTTGTTATATTATTTTTTCTTGCTTGCTGTAACTGTGTCATATCGTTGTTTTCCACTTTTTTTTTCAATAGGTTTTTTTTCCGTCATTGAGTAAAGACTTTTTATCTCCTGTTCAGTTAATTTCCTGTATTTGCCTACTTTTAAGTCCGGGTCGCATAAGGAGCCGATTTTTATTCTTCTCAGGGTTCTTACTTTGTGCCCGTGATCTGCGAGCATTCTTCGTATTTCTCTGTTTTTCCCTTCACAGAGGATCATTTCAAACCTGCTTTTTTTAAAACTGCGATGCATTTTTTTTATTCTGACGGGTTGTGTTTTACCAAAAGCCAGCCAAACCCCGGATTGTAATGCCGTAATAGTTTCATTTGATAAATATCCGTCAATCTCAATAAAATATGTTTTGTTCACCTCATATTTTGGATGAGACAGCTTATTGGAGAGTTCTCCGTCATTTGTGATGATAATCAGCCCTTCGCTTTGCTTGTCAAGCCTGCCAATGGTATAGAGTCTTTGTTTGACATTCTTTATTATATCAATTGCCCTTAGGCGGTTTAACTCATCGTAATTTGTGCACAAACAATCTTTTGGTTTATTTAACAGATAATAAATTTTAGATTCAGGTCTGATCGGCATCCCGTCACAATAAATCACGCTTTTCCCGGCGTCTACCGTAGCGCCTAAAGCAGTAACTCTTTCACCATCGACAGTTACCCTGCCCGCTAAAATAACATTTTCGCATTCACGGCGTGACCCAATGCCCGCACTTGCCAATACTTTTTGTAAACGTTCCTGCATTTCAGAATTTCTTATAAATGATGCCTTAAATAATTAATCATAGTACTGTATTTTTTTATGCGTTAATAGTACCGTATGAACCGGGGAATCAGAAGTCAGAAGTCAGAAGCCTGCCCGCAAACCACTGATATTAATTTCCTGCCTTATTTTTTTTCTTTGCATCGCGCAGCATTTCCCTTGCCTGTTTTCTGGTGATGTCCGTTTTCTCCGCTCCTCTTATCATATCGGCAATCTCTTCTATACGGTGTTCGCCGGCCATGTTTTCAATGGTGGAGTATGTTTTCCCCGTTTTTACAAATTTACTTACTTTCCAGTGTTCGTCAGCGTAACATGCAATTTGTGGGAGGTGCGTAATGCAGATTACCTGATGTGATTTGGCAATGCTGCTTAATTTTTCTCCAATTACTTCGCCCATCCTTCCCCCGATATTTGCGTCAATTTCGTCAAAAACCAGGACGGGTGTTTTATCGACCCTGGCAAGCTGGTGTTTTAATGCCAGCATCACCCTGGAAATTTCTCCGCCAGAGGCTATTTTTCTTAGCGGTTTTAAATTCTCGCCAGGATTTGGAGAAATAAGAAACTCTATGTTCGATATCCCGGAACTGTTTGTTTCTAAAATAGAGACCCCTTCGTTGTCATCCAGGAAGGGAGATTTGATTTCTACCTGAAACCTGCCGTGCGGAATACCTAGATCCCCCAATTCCTTGTCGATCAAAGGTGCAAGTTTTTCCGCCACAGAGATGCGTTTTTTGTTTAATTCGCAGCCCTTTTGTTTCAGCAATGCTGTTGTAGCCGTCAGCTCCTCATCCAGGCTCTCAATGCTTGACCCTTCCTCTGACAGTTGTTTTAGTTTTGCCTCTATTTCATTTCGGTATGATAAAACATCGTCTATCGTGTTCCCGTATTTTGCTGTTAGTTTTCTGATGGTATCCAGTCGTTCTTCCAGAGAAGAGAGTTTTTGTGGATCATAACTGAAGTTTTCCTTGTATTTCCCCAGGGAAAAGGCAATGTCTTCAATCTGGTAAAGCGATTGGTTGTATGATTCGGAGACCTTTACAAGGTCTTCGTCAAATTTTGCAACCGATTGTAATTCGCGGGCAATCGATTTTAGCGTACCATACATGGCATCTGATGTTTCATAGAGTTGGGAATAACATGATGAGACGGCATTGTATATCTTTTCGGCGTTGATGAGAAGGCATCTTTCTTTTTCAAGTGCCTCCTTTTCTCCAACCCCGAGTTGCGCCTTATCTATTTCGTCTGCCTGGAAGGCATATAATTCGGTTTTTTCTATTCTTTCGCGCTGGTTTTTTTTAAGTCCTTCAAGCAATGCGGTCTTTTCTTTTATCTGTTTATGTAGGGATGAAAACTTTTCCCGGAGAGGGGAGATGCAGCCAAAATCATCAAGGATCTGCAACTGGTTCATTCCCTGCAATAATGTTTCATGTTCATGCTGACCGTGTATGTTTATTAATGATTGTCCAATCTCTTTGAGTATGGACAATGTGATAGGCGCATTGTTTAATCGGCATTTGTTACGTCCGTTGGAATCGATGCTTCTTTGGAGGAGAAGTTCTTCATCAATGTTTGTGTTATCCAAAGTCTTCCTGAAATACTCCAGCAAAGAGTCGTCCTTCAGGTAAAATTTGCCAACCACCACTGCCTCATCTTTGCCGTTTCGCACAATGTCCTGCGTAAAACGACCGCCAAGAATAAAATGTAAAGCGCCAATTACAAGAGATTTCCCCACCCCTGTCGCCCCGCTGAATACATTTAATCTTTCACTGAGCGTAATGGTTGCTTTATCAATTAATACAAAATTGGAAATATATAATTCTTGCAGCACAGAACACTATACCATATTTCTGCAAAATAGGATTTTAGGATTTATTGTTGCGATTTATTGGATTCCTGAACCGGGTTGAACGTTTTTTTCTGTCGTTAAGATTGCTAATTTTTCTGCATCTTTTGCGGCAAGCAGCATACCCTGGCTTTCAACGCCCCGAATGACAGAGGGAGCAAGGTTGTTTACGATAACAATTTGTTTTCCGATAAGTTCTTCCGGGGTGTAATAGTTTTTTATTCCAGCAACAATCTGCCTTTCCTGGTTTCCATCGCCGGCGTCAATCTTTAATACTAACAATTTGTCCGCATTTGGGTGCGGCTCCGCATGTTTTATTACCGCAACCCGTAACTCTACCCGTAAAAAATCTTCAATTGATATCATCTGCAAGTCCTTTCAAAAATCTACATAACTATAGCCAATTTTAAAATTTATGTCAACGTAACATTTTACGAATTACGAATTACGATTTAAATCGTAATTCGCGTACTTCGTACCTCATTTATTCGGGTCAGACGCTACATATTAATATTTTACTTCTTTCATGCATAATCCTTTCGCAGGGGCCGTTGGGCCGGCGTCATCTCTGTTCCCGGTCTCTAAGAGTTTTCTTATAAGATAGACGTCCATTTTTCCACGTCCTATTTCCAGGAGTGTACCGACAATCGTTCTTACCATTTTGTATAAAAAGCCGTTTGCTTCAACTACAAAATAAATATATTTCCCCTCTTTCTGAATCTCCAGGTTCTTGATTGTCCGTATCCTGTCCTTATTATCCAAGGCCTTTGTGGTAAATGAAGTAAAATCATGGGTGCCGATAAGGTATTGCGCCGCTGTCATCATTTTAGAAAGATCTAATGGGAAGCCATACACATAACAAAAATTACGATTCAGGGAGGTTCTTAACCAGTCATTCAACACGGTGTACCGGTACACCTTAGACGTCGCGCTGTATCGTGCATGAAAACTTTCTTCCATGTCGGCAACATCTTTTATTGTAATATCTTGTGGCAAGTGAAAATTTATTGCCCGTAATAGCTGTTTTGCAGGAATGGCAGAATACGTTTTAAAATTGGCAACCTGGCCAAGGGCATGTACTCCGGCGTCAGTCCTGCCTGCACCATGTATTTCCACCTCTTCCCGGATAACGGCCCTTACTGCATGGGTAAGGGTCTCCTGTACCGAAATGGCGTTTTTTTGCCATTGCCAGCCCGCATAATTAGTACCTTCGTATTCAATAGTAAGGCGTACGTTACGCATGAATATTTAATTAAAAAACCTTAATTGTGAGATAAAAGGAAATAAACAATCACATTTGCAGAAAAAATACTTTTACCGGTGCATGATAAAAAGATATACTTATTAAAAATTTGGAAAAATCGTAATGAAATATACACGAGCCTTCTGCGCACAAAGTTTATGTAAGTTATAAGGTTGGGTTGAGGCACAAAACCTAACCTTACCGGGCTAAATTCAGCAGAAGACACAAACCGGGAAGGATTGAAGCAAAAAAGACGTGTGTAATCAATGAAAAAACCGTGTTGTTTGCAAATCTATTTGAATAAAAAGGGCTTCCCATCTCCCCGATTTTAACATCTTCGCAGAGTGTACATCTTTCATTAATTAAGAGAGTAAATAAATGAAAAAAATGGTAATCTCAACAAAGGCTGCGCCTGCGGCAATTGGTCCATATTCCCAGGCTATTAAGGCCGGCAATCTGGTATTTGTTTCCGGACAAATTCCTATAATACCCGAAACAGGTGAAACATTACATGGCGATGCTGCGGTACAAACACGACAGGTTTTAAATAATTTGAGAAATATATTGGATGCGGCAGGTGCTTCTTTGGATAAGGTGGTAAAGACGACTATTTTTATGAAGGATTTAAATGATTATGCGGCGGTGAATGACGTCTATAAGGAATTTTTTCAAAATGAACCGCCAGCCAGAGCTGCGGTGCAGGTGTCCAGGCTGCCGAAGGACGTTGCTATCGAGATCGAAGCCATTGCAACTGCCGGCTGAAAAGAAATTGACTTGCATTGCTAAAATTGATAACATCAACCTTCGCAACAATTAACGCAAAGGTATTCCTTAATAACCATTTTTCACTTTACAGTATTTGATCCAATCTATGTTAAACATCACATCAAAGACACAGCGAAGAGATATCTATCCGGAAATAGTAAATTTGCTGGATAATTCAAAAAAATTCTTCGAAAGAATTGGTATTACAGAGATGGAGAAACGAGTAGAGGAAATGCGTTCTCAATTGGAAGAACCTTTCTATTTGCTGGTTGCAGGAGAATATAATTCCGGCAAATCCAGTTTTATCAATGCCTTGTGTGGTGAACGTGTCTTAGTGGATGGCCCGACCCCCACCACTAACAGAATTACTTTGCTGACCTATGGGGATAAAGTGGAAGTAAAGGAGGTAGGAGACCATTTATGCCGGGCAACATACCCGATGGAGGTTTTGAAAGATATTACCCTGGTCGACACGCCGGGAACAAATTCAATTATTTTAGAACACTCCGCACTAACGGAAGGTTTTGTACACAGGGCTGAACTCGTACTCTTCATTACCTCTGCCGATCATCCTTTTACCGAAAGCGAACGGCAGTTTTTGCAATTCTTAAAGGGTAAATGGGGACGTAAGGTACTTTTTATACTGAATAAAATTGATTTAAAGACGCCGAAAGAGCTTATTGATATTATATCGTTTGTGGAAAAAAATTGTTACCGGCTGCTGGGTTTTGAACCAAAGGTTTTATCCGTTTCCGCAAAAGAGGCATACAAAGCACGAAGCGAAAATAATGAAGCGCTGCTGAAACAGAGCGGTATTGAAGAAGTTGAGGCGTTTATGTTTGAAAAACTTGACCTTGATACAAAAATAGATTTCAAACTCGTAAGCCCTTTAAAATATCTGTTTAATGTATTCACCGAACTACAACAAAGGCTTGGGGAAAAGGTGAATAAATGCAACACGGATATTAAAAATATTGAAAGATTTGAAACGCGCCTGAAAAACAAAAAACAGGATATGCAGGAGTACACGTTAAAATATAAAGATGAGATCAGGCTGGTATTCTCGCGATTAAAAGAAAAACTAGAAAATTTTTTAAACACTTATGTTACTGCCAGATCGGTTCTTATGTCAAAAATAGGAAGAGAAAAACTGAATGACCGATTTAAAAGAGAGGTGTATGGGCTTTTAAATCCGCAAACAGACCTCGACCGAATTATTGATGATGTAGTTGATTATGTGGCACGAAATAACCGTGCATTATGGGATATGGCCAGAGATCATGTTGAGAAGGAAGTTGGGTATGACCGCATGGCGGGGAATATAGTTAACGGGCATATTGAACGCCATTATGATGACCGCAAACATGAAATTGAAGTTGCATTAAAGACCCGTTCCAAAGAGTTTCGGGAATTGGATACGGAACGGGAATCTGAAAAACTTAATGGATTAGTGCAGGCAGGTTTTATCAGTTTTCTGCTCATCGAAACATTTGCTATAGGAATTGGCGTTGTGGGAATAATGATGTTTTCCTGGATCGCGCCTCCACCGGTAACGATAGGTATTTCTGTAGCACTGGCTTTTATAGGATTAGCTATTTTCCCTCAAAAGCGTAAAACCTTCAGAAATGAATTTTTAAGGCGGGCCGACGCTATATGTGAACGTTTTGTGGAGTTTATGAAGTTTGAGGTGAATAAGGCTATCGATCGTGTCATTGAAGATATAAGCAACAACATTTCATCTTATCGTGATCTCAGATGGACGGAAAGGGAAGAAACGACACGGCAAATTTCAGAAGTAAATGCATTGTTGGAAAGTGTTAAAAACCTTATGCGGAAGAGCGGTCTTAGCTAAACAAAAAGTAAGTTAATGGGGAACTATTTTGTATGCTCTTTGGGATTGGATATGATATTCATCGTCTGGTCGAAAACCGGAAGCTTATTTTAGGTGGGGTTTCGTTTGATTACCATCTCGGCTTACTGGGTCATTCCGATGCGGATGTGGTTATTCATGCTATCTGTGACGCATTGTTAGGGGCTGCAGCTCTTGGCGATATTGGAGAATACTTCCCCGATACCGACGAAAAATGGAAAGATGTTTCCAGTTCGGTTATTCTTTTAAAAGTTGTTGATCTTTTAAAAGAAGGCAATTTTAAAATCAATAATATAGACGTCATCATACTAGCGCAAAAACCAAAAATAGGCTTGAGAAAACAGGAAATGAGACAGTATATAGCACAATTGTTACATTTAAATACAAACAGGGTAAACATAAAGGCAACAACAATGGAAGGTGTAGATGCAATTGGCCGCGGGGAAGCGATCGCAGCACAAGCAATAGCGGGTTTACACGAAAATACTTAATAAAATAATAAGGTTACAGTACTATGGCAATTTGGAAAAGAAAGAAAAAAGAAACAGAAAAAAACACTGCCGGTTCTGAAATCCAAAGGGAAGGCATTGAAGAAGACATCCTTACCCAGACCGATCCTGTTGCGGGAAGCGCAACCCCAGAAGAAGTTGCGCTGAAGGAAACAGGCATTGAAGAACCATCTGAAGCAGAGGTTATGCAGAAAGAAGAAAACGCTGACCTTTCGGTAATGAAAAGTGAGGGTGTGGAAGAATCAGACTACACCCTTGCCGTTCCTGTTGCAGGAAGCACAACTTCAGAAGAAGTTACGCTGGAAGAAACAGGCATTGAAGACCTCCCCGAAATTCCATTTTTGCCCCGGGAAGATTTAAAAAACGGGGTTATTTTGCGTGATAAACAAATCTCCGGCAAGTTCGGAAAGGTATTTTGGGGATTAATCTCCATCTTTGTCCTGCCTCCTGCTTTAATGTTTGCGTTTGGAATCCTTATCATCGTATTTATGTTGATCTTCCCTATACTGGCGGTAATCCTTGTTACCTCTGTGCCTGTAATTTTTGTGACACTTTCTGTCCTGATAATTGCCTTTCCGGTAGTATTTCCTTTACTTGTATTGTTCTTGCTTATTACCGGCAAGGGCCGGTTATTGGTTGCTTCTGAGGGAAGATGGATTGGGATAGAAATGTTTGGAAAGAGCTATTCCTTGAAATAAAGTTATGAAGGGTTCTGGGTTCCGGGGCATAAACGCTAAGTTAAAATTACGGATTAATTTATCCGTGTAATAAAATCTCCATATTCGCGTTTATTAGCGGCTATTTACGGTTAATAAAGGAACCGCCAATGAACGCTAATAAACGCGAATAGATGCTAAAGAATAACGAATATTTTTTAGCCTATTGGACTCCGCGTAAAAAATATAAAAAACAACTTAGCGCTTATTAGGTTTGGAATTCACAGGTTTTCAACCGTGAACCTCACGAGGTTATACCGCGTTACGATTGATTTGCAATGATCCTGGTTTCTTTCATATAGGGCTGAAGGACGTCCGGAATCAGGATTGAACCGTCTTCCTGCTGATACGTTTCAAGGATTGCTATTACCGTCCTCGGCAACGCTAATCCGGAACCGTTCAAAGTATGTACATATTGTAGCTTGCCGTCTTCGTCACGAAAACGCAAGTTAATGCGCCGTGCCTGAAAGTCTTCAAAATTGCTGCAGGAAGAAACTTCTAGATATTTATCTACTCCTGGCGCCCAGACTTCAATATCATAACACTTAGCGGCAGCAAAGCTCATATCCCCCGTACACAATTTTACTACTCTGTATTCCAGTTCAAGCAATTGCAGTATCTTTTCCGCATTAGCGAGCAGTGTTTCCAATTCACCATACGAGGTTTCGGGCCGCACCAGTTTTACCAATTCCACCTTATTGAATTGATGCACCCGCATGATGCCCCGAGTGTCCTTTCCATAAGAACCTGCCTCCCTCCGAAAACAGGGAGTATACGCGGTATAATAAATGGGGAGGTTTTTATACAGAAGGATTTCGTCCCTGTGAATATTGGTTACGGGCACTTCCGCAGTTGGTACAAGAAAGAGATCTTCTGCAACGGCTTTTTTTTCAGACGCATGCGCGGTGTACATTTGTAATGTCCGATACATGTCGTCTTCCAGTTTCGGCAATTGCCCGGTGCCCGTCATGGACTTCCTGTTTACGAGAAAGGGGGGAAAGATTTCTGTATATCCGTGGTCACGGGTATGTATATCCAGCATAAAATTAAATAGCGCCCGCTCAAGTTTTGCGCCAGCACCCTTTAATAAAATAAAACCAGAACCGGTAATTTTAGCTGCCCTTTCAAGGTCGAGAATATCCAGCGTCCTTCCCAACTCCCAGTGCGGCTGGGGTGTAAAATGAAATGCTTTTCGCTCTCCCCAGTATCTCACTATTTCGTTGTCAGAGGCGTCTTTGCCAACAGGTACATCCGCTGCCGGTATGTTGGGGATTCCAAGCAACAGGTCGTTAAGTTGGGATTCCATATCCCGTAATTCCCCATCAATGGATTTTATATCATCGCCAATCTTTTTTGTTTCTTCAATGATAGCGGAAGCGTCTTGTCCGTTCTTTTTTAGTTCACTCACCGCCCTTGACTTTTCATTCCGCTGATTTTTCAACTGTTCGCAGATCTGAATCTTTTTCCTGCGTTGGGCGTCTATTTCTAAAATAGCATCAATGTTTACGGCAATTTCCTGTTTATTGGCAATTGCCTCTTTCACTGCGTTCACATTATTTCTTATGAAATGTATATCAAGCATATGTTTTGTCTCTCCTCTGGCGAATTGCTAAATTGAGAAGTGGATTATATGCCATCGCCTGGGAAAAATCCAAGGGTTTTCTGAGCGAATGTAATAGAAGGATACTTCCCGCATTAATTTTTGAAATACGGGAAGTGTCCCTCTATTTTTCGGTGTTCAAACTGATTTCGTTCTAATTCAAAATACCCTGCTACTTAATTATTGCATACGAGTAAATCTGCAGAAGCGCAGGCACACGCTATCCATTAACCCAAAAGAAGACACCCATTTGTATATACTCCAAATAGGGTATTTACAGAGTTATTATTTTTAATATGATATTGTGACATGGATTTTTCTTTAAGAAAGGTATGTTTATTCATCTTCCCAGAGACCTTTCCGTGTGTGGTCGCAGCAACGGCAGATGGTGATGCAGGCGAATGGGTAAGGTTCTTTGGTAACACCTTAATACGGCTCGTTCCCAAACCTTGTACTGAACATAGTGAAGTATCTGTTTGGGAATGCGTTTGTTAGAGAAACTCCGGTTTCTCGCCTGTTTGCTGATAGATAGGGAATAAAATCACAGGGTTAAGACAGTTTGTAATTTGTCAAGTCAGACCCTCACTGGAAACAAAGTTTCCAGTGCAATTGCGTTCCCAAACAGATACTTCACTATGTTCAGTACAAGGTTTGGGAACGAGTTACGCTCTGATTTCCGGTAGTTTAATAAATTACGCTGAATAGTTACAAAAAATCTGCTCAATCATAATAAAAAGAGTCTACTTAAAATTTAAAAAGGAAATCTCACATTGGCGACAGCAGGAAGAGCTATAAATAAATTATTCTATCCTACCTATTTTAAGCGTACGATGTTCTTTTGCGCGTGTGATGTGGTTATCATTGCATTTTCCCTTTTTGTATCCTTTCTTTTTCGCTTTGATTTTGAGGTGACCCCGCAATACAGATGGATGATTTTGAGGGCATTGCCCCTGTTTTTGCTTGTCAAAATAGGCATGCTTGCTCTTTTTAAAATATATAAAATCACATGGCAATATGTAAGTATCCCCGATTTCATCTATATTATATTATCACAGTTTGTAGCATTAACTGTTCTTGGGGCGATAATCTGGAATCCATATATATCAAATAACATCATAAATATTTCCGGCTTTTATTCTTTATTTCCCGTTCAGGGTTTTCCGCGGAGTATCATTTTTATTGACTACCTGATTTCTCTCACATTATTTTGCGGATTAAGGATTTCAAAAAGGGTATTTTTGAAATACATTTACGGAAGAATCAACGCAAAGCATGGGAAGAGAACCATTATCATCGGTGCCGGGAACACAGGAAGCATGGTCCTCAGGGATCTGAAAGAAGGGGGTTATAAAGATTATTGCCCCGTTGGATTGCTTGATGACGATGTTGGCAAAGTGGGAAAAAGCATACACGGTATTCCGGTGTTTGGCAAAACTGACATATTGGAAGATATTATAAAAGAAAAGAGGATCAAGGCAATGGTTGTTGCCATTCCATCATTAAACTACAAATCATTGAGGAAATTATACAATATCGCAAACAGGTATGGCGTGGAGATAAAGATTATTCCACGCATATACGATAACTGTGAACCTGCAATAAATATTCACAATCTTGAAAATATCAGTATTGAAGATCTTTTAGGCAGGCAGGCGGTAGAGATTGACCATAAAGGGATAGAGCGGTTTATACATAACAAGGTTGTTCTTATTACCGGCGCCGGCGGCTCTATCGGTTCTGAAATAGCTGTGCAGGTTTGTTCCTTTCATCCCGAAAAAGTAATACTTTTCGATACAGATGAAACAGAATTACATTCTTTGAAACTTCATTTGGAAAAACGATTTCCGCATCTGCTTCATAACCAGCGCGTCAATTCGCAAATGCTGCAAAAAGTATTATTTATTACCGGCGATATAAGGGACGAAGAGTCCGTTACCAGTGTTTTTAAACATATGAAACCGCAGATTGTCTTCCATGCCGCTGCTTACAAACATGTGCCCATGATGGAATATAACTCCAAAGAAGCGGTCAAAGTGAATATGTTTGGGACGTACAAAGTAGCAAAGGTGTCGATGGAGAATAAGGTGGAAAAGTTTGTTTTAATCTCTACGGATAAAGCGGTTAGGCCGACTAGTATTATGGGTGCGACAAAGAGGATGGCGGAACATATTTGCAGGGCGTTTGAAGGGATGTCAAACACAGAGTTTTTATCGGTAAGATTTGGAAATGTCTTAGGCAGCCGCGGGAGTGTTTTACCGTTGTTTTTACAGCAGCTAAAGGAGGAAGGTCCCCTTACTGTGACCCATAAAGATGTCGAAAGATATTTCATGACGATTCCGGAGGCGGTGTCACTGGTTCTTCAGGCGGCAATTTTAGGGAAAGGCGGCGATATCCTTGTTCTGGACATGGGAGAACCTGTAAAGCTTTTGGCGTTAGCGGAAGACTTAATAAAGATCCATGGCTTGAAACCCTATCAGGACATAGACATAAAGATTACCGGTTTGAGGCCTGGTGAAAAGCTTTACGAAGAAATACTTACCGCAGAAGAAGACACAACCGCAAGCAGGCATGAGAAGGTATTTTTCGCGAAGAATAGCGGGATGTTCTCTTTGCACGAAATAAATAAAATACTCAGTGAGTTTGAAACACTCCTGAAGAATCTTTCCGCAATGGACCATTATGAAAAAGTCAGGGACATGCTGAAAAAATATGTATTGCCTCTTGAACGGCGTGGATACCAAAGGCCTGTCGGGAATAATGGCGGATTAACGTTGAACATTGGGAAAATGTGTTTAACCTTTTCATTTTTGAATAAAGAACTCGAGGAAGAAGCGCAAAAATATTTCCATTTCTCTGAAATGAATGGCCAAAATGACTGCCGGTTTATATTCGGATATCAGGAGAGCAACAGATTGTATAATGATGGGGAAGAAATAAATTATAAGCAGGAAAAATATTATTGTATAAATTCCTCTGAAGCGGAAAAAAGGGTATTTATCCCCACTGCCGGGAAGCTATCTGTTGTGGAGTATATGTGTCGCTGTATTTATGAGGGATTTTTTAAGAAAGGCATACACAACGGAAAGGGTGCAAATGATTTTTTTATCCCTGCGGCAGGCGTAGTGACGGATGGAAGAGGATTTCTTCTTGTAGAGAAATCCGGCGATAGTAAAACGATTCTATCAAGCCTGTTTACTCACGAGGCGGAAATCCTTTCGGATGAATTAATCGTAGTTACGGAAGAAAAAGGCTCATATTACATTTCTCAGTTTCCCGTGAAAACAGAGATTACAAAACAAAATAGTAAGATTGCACCGTTAGAGGCAGTTATTTTATTAGGTACGGATGCAAATAATTCATTTAAAAAATTAAGCGGCAAGGAGGTTGCAGTTGCCCTTATGAACAATATCTATCCATGTGATTTAAAAGATATTGATAATAAAAACCTTTTCCCGGAAAAATTAAGAATAATAAGCAGTATAGTGGATTGTACTGCGGTGTATGAAATTAAGTATAGGAATATTAAATACGCCCGGAACAAAATCTTTCAATTGGAATATGCCGGCACAATGGATACCACGCAATATTCACAAATGAGGTAATCCTTTAGAATGGTTTGTTGATAATAAGGCTTATGGTGGAACACATGCGCATCATTTTGGACAATAAAAATAAGGTTCCTTACCGAAACGAAAATAAGTGCTTTTGGAGGAAGGTAGGTGGTGATACTGTCCTTTTTTCTGAGGATGGCCAATGGCTTCATCAACTGAATGATGTAGGATCTGAAATATGGAATATGTGTAATGGCGTATTTACGGTTAGAGAAATAGCGGAAAAACTATGTAATGAGTATCAGGTGGATGCAAATGCCGCGTGTTTTGATGTGTTATGTTTTTTGGAAGACCTTTCTGTTAAAAACTTAATTGTTTATAAATAAGTTTTGCCTTAATAAGTACTAACATGGACACAACAAAAAAAACAAAAAAAGTATACAAAAAACCTGTAGTAAAATCTGAATGTGCGAATTTGAAATGCAATGTTGATATATTTCAACTATTGCCGGTTCCACAAAAAACAGTTCCGGCAAGTAAGAGTCTTTAATAGATAGAAAATAGTTATTAAGCGAAAGGAATAACCATATATGTGTGGAATTGTAGGATATATTGGAAACAAAGAAGCCGGAAAAGTGCTTTTGGATGGCATTAAACGACTCGAATATCGTGGATACGATTCTTCCGGTATCGCATGTATTGAAAACGGCACATTGCGATACGAGAAGGCCATTGGAGAGGTTGTCGAGCTTGAGCATAAACTGAATGCGAATCCTATCATTGCAAATATGGGTATTGTCCATACCAGATGGGCAACCCATGGCGCACCTACGGTTGAAAACGCGCACCCACACATGGATTGCCGCTGTGAAATTGCTGTTGTGCACAATGGCATTATTGAAAATTACGACTATTTAACCTCTTATTTAGAACAAAGAGGGCACATATTTAAAAGTCAGACAGATACAGAAGTGCTGGCGCATTTAATTGAAGAAAATCTAAACGACAACCTGGAAGAAGCCGTAATGAGCGCCGTCAAGATGATTGAGGGAACGTACGGCATTGCCGTTATATCCACGAAAGATCCAGGGAAAATAGTGGCTGCGAGAAAAGGCTCTCCACTGATTATTGGAATCGGCGATAATGAATATTTCATCACGTCGGACGTCTCGGCTACGCTGGAGCATACGAGAAATGTAATCTATCTGGACGATCTTGAGGTTGCGATTATCACCCCTGATAACTACGAGACAAAGACCATTGAAAACATCACGTCGTTGAAAAAGATCGAAGAAGTGCTCTGGAACATGGATATGATTGAAAAATCCGGTTTCCAACACTTTATGCTGAAGGAGATTCACGAACAACCGCAGGCGCTTCAAAATCTTATGAGGGGTAGGGTAGATGGTGGCAAAGCCCCTATAAAACTGGGCGGACTTTCCCATTGTGAAAAAGACCTTCTTGACGTTAAACGCATTGTGGTCATTGCCTGCGGCACATCATGGCATGCAGGTCTGGTAGGAGAATACATGCTGGAAGAGCTTGCAAGAATACCGGTTGAAGTGGAATATGCCTCTGAATTCAGATATCGCAATCCTGTAATCGAAAAAGATACACTGGTAATGGCAATAAGCCAGTCGGGAGAAACTGCCGATACCCTGGCGGCTATGAGGGAGGCTAAAAACAAAGGTGCAAAAGTACTTGCTATCTGTAATGTCGTCGGGAGCAGCATTGCCAGAGAGGCCGATGCCGGCATATATCTACACATAGGCCCTGAAATCGGAGTTGCCTCTACAAAGGCATTTACTGCTCAGGTTGCCGCCTTCTATCTGTTTGCCCTCCATATACTATTGTTAAGGCACAAGACGGACCCAAAAGTTTCAGAAATGATAACCGCGATTAATTCCATGCCAGGCAAGATTCAAAAGATCCTTGACAGGGAAGAGGAAATCCGTGAGATGGCGGATGTCTATAAAGATAAAAATCATGCGTTGTATCTGGGGCGTGGGTTCAACTATCCCGTAGCGCTTGAAGGCGCTTTAAAGCTGAAGGAGATATCATATATTCACGCGCAGGGATATCCGGCAGCGGAGATGAAACACGGGCCTATTGCGTTAATAGACGAAAACATGCCGGTAATAGTTATTGCTACAAAGGACGCCACATATGGGAAAATACTCAACAATATCGAAGAGGTAAAATCAAGAAAAGGGAAGGTCATTGCTATCGCGACAGAAGGCGACGAGCAGATCAGGGGAAAAGTAGACCACGTAGTGTATATACCGGATACGCCGGCAGTACTAACCCCTTTGCTTTCTGTCATTCCCCTTCAATTATTGGCATACCACATGGCAGTGATGCGAGGGTGTAATGTGGATAAACCAAGAAACCTGGCAAAGAGCGTAACGGTTGAATAATATAAGCTGGCATAGCCAGAACCAAACAAACAAGCAAGAAAACAGTCCTCAGTCCTCAGTCCTCAATCTGCAATTTGCCGACTGCCGACTGCCGATTGTAGATTGTAGATTGCCGACTGGACAATTAAATATTTTGCCCAAAAAAAGCAAAGAAATTGTAACACTTTAGTTTTTTGAAAAAACAAAAATGCTCGTTCCCAAACCTTGTACTGAACATAGTGAAGTATCTGTTTGGGAATGCATTTGTTTGAGAAACTCCGGTTTCTCGCCTGTTTGCTGATAGATAGGGAATGAAATCACAGGGTTAAGACAGT
>NZ_CAADGZ010000074.1:0-16489 GCF_900696675.1 uncultured Candidatus Kuenenia sp.
TCATAATGGCTGGAGGGTGTCAATGCCTATATTTACTAGTTGTAACGGCTATTACCGTGACATACACAAAGACACTACAACGATACTATTGGTACTATACAATACCATGTTATTTGTGGTCGCTCCCAAAGCAAAGAAATTAAGGTTCCTTCTTGTGTTGAGAAACCTACCAATGCAATTCTGGAATATTCCAAGGTGATTATTGATAAATATACAAAAGCATTTGTAACAAATTTTTTTCAACGTGATGAGTTTACTCCCTATGTTAATACTATAACAATTAGACGTTACTGGTTCTCCTCTTATAAAGGAAGTGAAGACATTGGTAATAATCTAAAAACAGAATTGAGATGCTTAGGATTTGAACCTGTTCTTTTTAAGAAACGCGGAGATCGAGAAAAAGGAGTTGATATAGCTCTAACCCGAGAAATGTTAATTAATGCATTTAACCAGAATTTTGATATTGGCTTTCTTATTACAAGCGATGAAGATTATGTTGTACTGGTTAAAGATGTTAAGCGCTATGGACAAATAGTTGGAGGCGGTTTTTTCAAAAATGGATTATCAAAGCATTTAAAAGTAGAATTTGATCATTTTATAGAGTTAAAAGTAAACACGAGTAATGACAAGAAATTTATAGATAATATTCTAAGTACAATGCATAAAAACAAACAATAACCTAAAACTACAGAGAAACCGTTTAGACGTGATGGCGGAGGTTATGGGTATACGAGGAGTCAAAAAACTACCCTGTCACCAGAATTATGGGAAAAGGTGAGTGTGGTAAATCCAAAGGCACTGGAATATATTTCGTTACACAACAAAAAGACGTGCAGCTTTTAGAAAGAGTACATAAGAAGCTATCATGTATGGAAGATCGATATATAAAAGTATATAAAGCAGATAATCAGAGATAAAGATTGAAAGAAAATGATTTCAAATATCAAAATTAGGTAATCGTATTTATCATACGATGATTTCAACTTATCTAAAAATTTGTTATAATATCTGCAAAATATTTTAGGAATAGTTAGTAAATATGAAGATATTGATATATACAGATTTTCGGTGAATGGTCTCTTACGTCCCTTAAGTTTCGTATTAATGCAGAGGAACCTTGAAATGGAGCCACCGATCCATGCAACTTAAATATCAGAAGCCATTATCTATCCGTTCGTGGGATGATATTCAGAAATACATCATACTCGGTAAAACTCATGAATCTATCATATTGGATTTTAAAAAAGAGATTCCCTTGAAAAACCCGAATAGTGCAAAAGAAACTGCCAGAGATATAGCTCAGTTTGCAAACACATGGGGAGGGTGCCTTCTTGTTGGAGTGGAAGAAATTAAGTCTCCGCAGGGGTATAAGATCGCGGGTGAGTTTTGTGGTGTTGAAGACTCCGAATCTCTAAAGAAGTTTCTCCATAATAAGGTGGTAAATTACCTGTATCCGTCAACTATCAGCTTTCAAGACGTTATCATTTCTGGTAATACATCCCTTCCTCTCAAGCGCCAAAATGGTGACACTTATCTCACACCTTTTTTATTCTCTAGTTAGGGTTTAAGTTTCAAACTCTTACGTGTTTGCAACCTGAACCCTTGATTTAGTTTATTTCAAAAATATTTCACCTTGTAAAATATTTGTTATTTTAGATTGAAAATGGCGTAAATCTGAAATCCTAAACCGTAATTTGTAAAATGCCGCAGGGTTTATCTGAGAGCAATTACTCGAAACAAAGGTGTTCTTATAGGCCCGAAAGGCCGTAAGGATATAGCAGAGGGTGAAGCCCTCTGAAAAAAGAGAAAAAAATATCAAGCCACGAAGGGACGAAAGAAAAAGATGTTTTGTTTTGGCTGATACCTTCACATTTCTCGGAATGCATTTTGTGGTTAGCACCAAAATGGCAGAATGGATATGGGGCTTTTTCCGTGAGAAAAACATCGGAAGAGGCAATAGTTCAACATATTCGAAGCCAACACGATCACCATCGTAAAAAATCTTTTCAACTTGAATTTAAAGAGCAAGAACGGAGGCAGACTATGAGCAAAAAAGAATTACTTATACGTGAAATTGAACAAGTTCCAGAACCTTTTCTTGATGAGGTATTAGATTTTGTCCATTTTCTAAAGACAAAGATACTCAGGGAAAAGCTCGATATCACTATTGTGAGTGAATCTTCTCTTAAAAAAGATTGGCTAAGACCAGAGGAAGACGAGGCATGGCAAAGTTTGTAAAAGGTGATGTCGTTGTTGTTCCTTTTCCCTTCTCCGATCTATAGCCAAATAAATATGATTTTAGAAATTTGGCGATAAAATGGCTTTCTGAAAAATAGATTTATTTGACTAAGCATACTATCAAACACACCCCTAAATCCCCTCTTGATAGAGGGGACTTCTCATCTCCCCTCTAAAAAGAGGGGCCGGGGGGGTGTAAATTTTTCGAAAACCTTATTTGTTTGACTATATCACAATCCCAAAGACGGCCTGCTTTAGTAATTGCAACCTTAGAAGGAGATGATGTAATTCTCTGTCAGATAACAAGCAAAACCATAAAAGACAATTATTCTATTTCCATTGATGATAGAGATTTCGAGACAGGGAGCCTCAAACAACCAAGTAACATAAGACCTAATCGGTTATTTACCGCAGATAGTCATATTATCTTGTACCGCATTGGCAATCTTACTAAAATAAAAATTAATGCGATTATCGGTAAAGTTATTGAAATAATTCGTAAGTAAAAGAACAACTTCGTGAGGGTTCGGGTTTACGTTTTTTTAGTTACATTATACATCTTTCTGAAACCTTATTTGTTTGACTATTTGATTCGATGGTATCTATTCAAAATGTGACAAAAACCTATAAGAGGGGAAACGAGGTAATAAGTGTATTAAAAGACATTTCCCTGAATATCGGACAAGGCGAATATTTAGCGCTTATGGGGCCTTCAGGTTCGGGGAAAAGCACGCTCCTGAACCTTATTGCCGGACTTGATCGTGCAGACGCCGGTTCGATAGAAGTGGACGGCATAGATATCGCCATATTATCAGAATCCGAACTCGCGCGGTGGCGTGCTACTAATGTGGGGTTTATCTTCCAGTTTTACAATCTCATTCCAGTTCTTACGGCATATGAAAATGTTGAATTGCCCCTTATCCTCACCAGCCTTTCCGGCAGAGAACGAAAAGAACATGTGTATACCGCTTTAAAAGCCGTAAATATGGAAGACCGGCTGCGGCATTATCCTTCCCAACTATCCGGAGGACAACAACAGAGGGTTGCGATTGCGAGGGCAATCGTAACAGACCCGGCGATACTTGTCGCCGATGAACCGACCGGAGACCTGGACAGGGTTTCTGCGGAAATAGTGCTTGAGCTTATGGATCGTTTAAACAAGGATATGGGGAAAACCATTATCGTGGTAACCCATGATCCCTGGGCGGGAAACAGGGCGCATAGCATGAAGCATCTTGACAAGGGAGTTTTGAGCAATGATGATCAAGATTCTCATTCGTAACGCCTTCAGGCATAAACTCCGCAGTGTTTTAACCATAGCGGGCATAGCAATCGCCGTGTTAGCCTATGGATTACTTCACACCGTAATTGACGCATGGTATGCCGGGGTTGCGGCTTCATCTGCAAACCGGCTGGTCACGAGGAATTCAATATCGCTTGTTTTCCGTCTACCGCTTTCCTATCGCGAAAAAATCCGCTCTGCCGATGGCGTCAAAATAGTTTCCTATGGCAATTGGTTTGGCGGATATTATAAAGATGAAAAAGACTTTTTCGCAAACTTTGCCGTGGAACCTGTCTCGTATCTTAAACTCTATCCCGAATACAAAATACCTGAAAATGAAACTACATCGTTTCTTAAAAACAGAAAAGGCTGCCTTGTTGGGAAAAAATTGGCCAACAGATTTGGGTGGGCAGTTGGGGATAGTATTACATTGGTCAGCGCCATTTACCAGGGGAAATGGGAATTTGTCTTAAGCGCCGTTTATGAAGGGAAACATAAAAATGTGGACGAGACCATGTTCTTCTTCCATTGGGATTATTTTAATGAAACAATGAAGAAGGTGAGACCATTTTCAGCGGATAATGTAGGATTTTATATTACTGGTATCGATAGACCTGAAAACGCCGCCGGCATTGCAGAGGCTATTGATGCAATGTTTAAAAATTCACTGGCGGAAACGCTTACCGAAACGGAAAAGGCATTTCAACTAGGATTTGTAACCATGAGCGAGGCCATCCTTAAAGCGGTTCAACTGGTTTCGTTTGTGATTATTGTGATTATTCTCATCGTTGTCGCAAACACGATGGTAATGTCTGTACGTGAACGCACTGCGGAGTATGCGATATTTAAAACCATAGGTTTTTCAGGCGGATATATTGCTGCGCTTATCATTGGAGAGTCTATGATGATTACGCTAATCGGAGGGATACTGGGCATATCTGCAACATATCCGGCGGCTATCGCATTTTCAAATGCCGTAGGGACTTATTTCCCGGTATTTAATATCACCGGAAAAACTATTTTTATGGATGCGGTGGTTATCATAATCGTAGGTCTATCTGCCGGCATACTTCCTGCATGGAAGGCAATGAGTGTGCGAATATCCGAAGGGCTGAGAAAGATAGGGTGAGATGAGACTCCTTTTTTTTTATAGTTTTCGGAATTTATTGACCCGCCGGGTGACTACCGCGCTAACTGCATCAGGCATGGCGCTGGTTGTATTCGTCTTTGCCGCAATTATTATGCTCGCCGAAGGACTGCAAAAAACCCTTATCGAAACAGGGTCATACAATAATATCGTTGTGCTTAGAAAGTCCTCGTCTACAGAGGTGCAAAGCATCATCGAAAGATATCAGGCGTCTATTATTGAAACGCAGCCGGAAGTGGCATTGGATGAAAACGGGCGCAGAATGTTTGCAAAAGAACTGGTGGTTTTAATTACTCTTCAAAAAAAAGGAAGCAGCAGTTCTGCAAATGTTGTTATCCGTGGGATTGGCAATGCCTCCGTTGATATGCGGCCTCAGGTAAAACTTTCGGCAGGTAGGCTGCCTCTTATGGGAACATCAGAAATAATGGCAGGGAATAGCGTGGCAAAACGGTTTAAAAATGCAGGGTTGGGCGATTCGATATTTTTTGCAATGAGGTCATGGAAGGTTGTGGGGATTTTTGACGCGGGCGATACCGGGTTCAGTTCTGAAATATGGGGAGACGCCGATCAGTTTATGCAGGCTTTTCGAAGAAACGCATATTCATCCCTTATTTTTCGCGCGCAGGACGATGCTTCCTTGCAGAAATTACAACGCCGTATTGAAAACGATCCGCGGTTGACCTTTGATGCGATGATTGAAGTAGATTATTACAAAAAACAGTCCGAGATGATGGCAAAGTTTTTAAGAATATTGGGTATTTCACTTACCGCGATATTTTCAATCGGGGCGGTAATTGGCGCAATGGTTACCATGTACTCGGCAGTAGCGAACCGCACTTCAGAAATAGGCACATTGCGTGCGCTTGGTTTTAGCAGGGTGAATATCCTTCTGGCGTTTCTGTTGGAATCGATTATTCTTGGTTTTTTAGGGGGATGTACCGGATTGTTTTTTGCTTCCGTGCTGCAGTTTATCAGTGTATCTACAACCAATTTTCAGACATTTTCAGAACTCGCCTTCCGCTTCAGGCTTAGTCCGGGAATCATTCTCAAGGCAATGGCATTTGCGCTCCTTATGGGATTTTTCGGCGGCATACTGCCTGCATTTCGCGCATCACGCATGAACATAGTGGAGTCCCTGAGAGAGGTATGAATCATACTTTGACAGCCCGCAATTTGTGATTGAATAGCAAAGGGCATATTCCCCGGTTAAGGTCTTACGAAAAAACAAAACACCGCTTTGAAAAACATATATCCAAATGGATACCCCCTTTTGCGTGTATTGACAAATTTAATAAATAGTAAATAATAAATATCGTAATGTGCCCTTCTGAAGAAAAGCATGTTGTGTTGGAGAAAAACGACATAGCATAATTTTTTAGCGGTGAATTAAAAAAGAGCTGTGGGCAAAAAGCCGCAAAACAAACCCGCCCATGGGTATTTGTTTATGGCAAGGCACATGTTTAATCAAATGGGAAGAAGGTGTTTAAAATTTAACCCCGAAGGAGGTGTAGAATGGTAGAAAAGAATTTGCATAAATACGAAGCACCAAAAATAGAGACATATACGGATGAGGAACTTTTGGAGAAACTGGGACCAGCCCATACCAGTTATGGTTGTCTTCGGAACGGCTATTAGACCTATACTGGTTATACACATTGTACGAGGTAAGTAGTAAGAAGTTTGGGCAGATGTTTACCGTCTGTCCTTACAAATTTTGTTTAAAATAAAGACCCACAGCTCTTATAATATTCATAGCACCGTTTTTATTTCAGATGAAAGAACATGTACGCGGCAGTCGCAAACTACACTTCAAAAATTGGCACATTGCGTGCGGTTGGTTTTAGCAGGGTGAATATCCCTGGCATTTCTTTTGGAATCGATTATTATTGGTTTTTTAGGGGGATGTACCGGATTGGCTTTTGCTTCCGTGCTGCAATTTGTCAGTGTATCGACAACCAATTTCCAGACATTTTCAGAACTCGCCTTCCGCTTCAGGCTTAGTCATGGAATCTTTCTCAAGGCAATGGCATTTACGCTCCTTATGGGATTTTTCGGTGGCATACTGCCTGCATTTCGCGCATCACGCATGAATATCTAGTCCCTGCGAGATTTATGAATCATACTTTGGCGGCTCGCAATTTGCGATTGAATAACAAAGGGTGCATTTCCAGGTTAAGGTCTTACGTAAAAACAAAACAGCGCTTTGAAAAACAGATATCCAAATGGATACACCCATTTGTGGGTATTGACAAATTTAATAAATAGTAAATAATAGACATCGTAATGTGCCGTCCTAAAGAAAGGCATGTTGTGTTGGAGAAAAACGACACAACATAATTTCTTAGCGGTGAATTAAAAAAGAGCTGTGGGTAAAGAAACTGCAAAACAAACCCACCCATGGGAACTTGTTTGTGGCAAGGCATATGGTTTAATCAAATGGGAAGAAGGTGTTTAAAATTTAACCCCGAAAGAGGTGGATAATGGTAGAAAACAAACTGCAAAAATACGAAGCACCAAAAATAGAGACATATACGGATGAGGAACTTTTGGAGAAACTGGGACCAGCCCATACTCATTATGGTTGTCCTAGGTAAGTAGTAAGAAGTATCGGGCGGATGTTTACCGTCTGTTCTTAAAAATTTTGTTTAAAATAAAAACCCACAGCTCTTATAATATTATAGCATCATTTTTATTTCAGATGAAAGAACAACCTTGTCAGGGTTAACGCCATACCAATTTTTGTCAAGGACGTAAGAATGAAATAACAGGAAATCTTTTACTCAGGATAGGTGAGGATATCAAATCTACTGCCAATATGGCAGTAGATATTTAGGCCAGCTAAAGTATAACCTGATTCGCAATGCATGATTTTCAAAAGACTTATATCTGCCACTCTCCCAACCATACCATTAGGCACAAATATTGCGCGAAGTAACAGTAGTAATTTTACTTTATTGGTTTTTTTATAGGAGGATGTTCTATGGCTAAGGACTTAATGAAGTGGACGAATGTATCATCTCTTCAGAACGAAATAAATCGCATGTTTGACCAATTCTTTAGGGGTTGGGACTTTTCAGGGTTCGGCCAGGAAGCTGGAACGTGGTCTCCTAGCATCGACCTTGCAGAGACAGATGACAATGTTGTCGTAAAAGCGGAGATTCCCGGTATAGACCCAAAAGAGGTTAACATTTCAATACAAGATAATAATTTAATCATAAAGGGAGAGAAAAAAGAAGAAAAGGAAGAAAAGGGGAAAAACTATTACCGTATGGAAAGAAGCTATGGCAGATTCTCCCGTTCCGTAGAGCTTCCCGCTTCTGTAGACATGGATAAAGTAAACGCAGAGTGCAAAAATGGCGTTCTTGAAATTACGCTTCCGAAAAAAGAAGAGGTACGTCCGAAGCAGATCTCTGTAAAAATCAGTTAAAGTACATTTTGCATTTGACAACTCACAAAAACAAATTTTCCACACTTGATGCGTAGAAAAGGTTTAAAGGCACTGGGGGTTAAGGATTTGTAATACCGCTTAAAAGATGTATACTTGCCGAAAAAAGGGACAGGTTTTAAACCTGTCCCTTTTTTCGTACGAGCTATTTGTTTTTAGCGATACATTTCAAAAGGTAAGTGTATTAGCGCGGGATGTTGCCAGAAAGAGAGACTCTGTTAAATGGATTAATTGTTCCGGATCTAACATTTCTCCCCGAATGTTTTCGTTCAACTGCATGGCAGCAAGTACTCGTTTCAATTCACTTCTTGAAACGCCTGGCAGTTTCAATTTTTCAATACTGTTCAGCAGTGTTTTGCGTCTTGACGTAAATATGGCATAAATAATTTTTATAAAAAATGGATAATCTGTTATTTTGTTTGCATATTTTGCCCGATGAACAGACATTTTTACGATAGCGGAAGATACTTCCGGCCTTGGCCAGAATACTTCCGGTGGCAATGTTTTCATGAGTTCAACTTCCGAAAACAGTTGCGTAATAACAGAGAGGATTCCATATTCCCTGGAGCCTGGAGCAGCTGTCAAACGCTCGGTAATTTCTTTTTGTAACATCAGTACCATAAGGCTGATTGGCAGGTCACTTTCCAAAAGATTAATAATAACAGGGGTGCTTATGTTATAGGGAAGGTTGGAAACTACTTTGAAGGCAGTATGATTATTTGTTGCAAGCCAGCCGGATATCATCGTAACGATTTCCGCATTGAGTTTGTGTTTGGATTGTAATATGTCGGCATTAATAATAGTAATGTTTTTATAAAATTTGAGAATCTCCGAGGATAAATCGAATAGCTTGCTGTCGATTTCTACCGTGAATACATGGCACGCCTTTTCCGCCAGATACCTAGTCAAACTTCCTGTTCCCGTTCCAATTTCCAATACCACATCGTCTTTTTGCAAAGAAGCACTATTGGCAATGTAATATAGGATGTTCTGGTCAATAAGAATGTGCTGCCCGTACTTTTTATTGAGAACGACGCCTTTTCTGGCAAAGAGTTTCCGTAAAAAGTCCGGTGTGTGAGGAATAATAGTATTTTCTTCCAGCGTGGTATCCTCTTATAAAATATTCCTATGGCCCGCAACAATAGGATATGGGTTTATCCGTATAAACATAAATAAAATAATAGTTTGGTAGACGGTGTTTTTTTACTACCTCCTACCACAACTTATTGAGAAGTTACACCTTTCCTTCACATTTTGCCATCATTATTGCCGTCATTATCGCCTCCTTCATTGAATCAGGATTTGCAATGCCTTTGCCTGCAATATCGTAGGCGGTGCCGTGGTCAGGCGAGGTCCTGATGAACGGAATTCCCAGTGTAATGTTTGCTCCTGTTTCAAAGGCATGCAGTTTCAAAGGGATTGCGCCCTGGTCATGATACATGGAGACCACCAAATCGTACTGGCCCTTTAACGCCTTATAAAATACGGTATCTGCGGAAACGGGGCCGTTGCATTCGACGCCTAGTTTCTTTGCCTTTTTTACGGCAGGGACTATAATATTTTTTTCTTCATTTCCAAAAATTCCTTCTTCACCAGCATGGGGATTAACGCCGCAAACGGCTATCCTTGGGTTTCTTAGAGTAAAATATTTTTTCAGATATGTATTGCAGATGGTAATTGTCTCAAGAACGTTTTTAACCGTAATACTCTGTGCAACTTCATGCAGGGCAATATGGGTAGTGACAAAGGCAACCCTTAACGAACCACCAATCATAAGCATCACAACACGTTTTACTTTTGAGAGGTCACGCAATATTTCCGTATGGCCGGGATATTGATAGCCTGCCATGTGAATAGCTTCTTTACATATCGGCGCTGTAACGAGGGCATTAATTTTTCCCTGTAAGGCAAGGTCGATGCCTTTTTTTATCCATAGGAAAGATAATTCTCCCCCTTCCGTCGTGGGGTGTCTTTTTTTTATAAGACTGGGGTCGAAATGTTCAGAAGATAGCAATGATACTGGGGTGGATACGCGCTCTATATCCGTCTCAAGTGAAACAACGCGGTATCGAAAGGGGATTTTTAAAGATTGCGCCGTACTTTCTAATACAGCCTGATCCCCTATTATTATATAGTTTGCAGCACGTTTTAATGCGGAAGATGCGAGGGAACGTACAATTATTTCCGGTCCAATACCGCAAGGGTCCCCCATGGTAATGCCAATAAGCAGTTTTGGTTTTTTATTTATATGCAAGGCATTCATTTTATTAGGCAAAACCTTGTTCTATTAACTTATCCATGGTAAGAACACTCTTTTTCCCTGTAAAATTATTTTCTAAAAGTTTATTTATCCATTTTCCCATCATATCTATTTCAATGTTTACATTGTCTCCCGGTTTTTTATAACCCAACGTGGTTGAAGCAAGTGTGTGGGGAATGATGGCCACGGAGAAAGCGATTTCTTTTACCTCAAAATTTGTTAAACTTATGCCGTCTATTGCCACGGAACCTTTTTCAATCAACATGCCGGTAAATCTCTTATCCGTGGAAAAAGTTATGAGACATTGCTCCGCAATGTGTTTCTTTTCTTTTATCGTGCCAATGCCGTCCACATGCCCAGTTACAAAATGCCCTCCCAGCCGGTCACCAATCCTTAGCGCTCTCTCAATATTTACCATTTCCCGGCTTCGTAACGACCCTATTGTTGTTTTTTTTAGTGTCTCACCTGAAACGTCAAAACTAACCACATTGCCATAAATTGTTTTTACGGTAAGGCATACACCATTTACGGAAATACTTTCGCCGATTACAAGATTATCGTAAAAACCTCCCAAATCCAAAAACAATTCTGCTCCGTGAGGAGAAGTGGAGAGTTTATTTACCACAACCAGATGTTCTATAATTCCAGTGAACATAACAGCGTCTTATACATAGAAGAATGACAAAAGGTATGAAATAAATTTCGTTAAAAAAGTACGGGTTTTATTCTGCCGCAGAGGCGCCATTCCCGTGCATTTTCCCCAATATTGTTTTCCCGGCGGTTACTTTTCCACCTACCGTTACCATTGGTTCGAACGGAATGGTTTTGGGAACGAATACTTCTACTCGTGAGCCAAACTTTATCATGCCAAAACGCTCGCCTTGCTGCATGACATCGCCGATTTTGCAGGCACATACAATCCGTCTGGCAATCCTGCCGGCAATTTGTTTTACCGCGATGTTCCCTTTCTTTTCTGCCAGCGATAACCCAACCACATTATTTTCGTTACTGCTGAAACATTCGTCATCCCTGGCATCCAGAAATTTACCGGGGGTATGTTTTATAAATTCCACGGTTCCATACGCCGGTATACGATTAACATGAACGTTGGTGACTGACATGAAAATACTTATTTTTATTGAGTCACATTTCAGATAATGTTCCTCAAAAACAGGAACAATGTGTGATATAACACCATCCGCCGGAGCAATGACAAGTCCCTTGCCTTGCGGTGTGTTTCGTTCAGGATCCTTAAAAAAATTAAGCAGGAACAACAGAAAAAACAAGGGAATCGGCACAGCCCAGGGGAAAAGAATAAGGGAAAAATAAATTCCAGCAACACAGGGTATACCAAAAAGCACAAGTTCCCTTATGCCATATTTTGTTAAAGAGATACGCATAGTGTATTTACAATGTATTTGAATGAAAAGATGAGATATTCAGCACAAATATCCTCGCAAAATGGAGATGAATTAATATTTTAACAAGGCAATAAGTTATTGAATTCAATGCACTTTTATATTAGGTTAATTTTTTTGTGCCTGGTAATTTAACAGGCCTCCTGCGAAAAGGATATCAATTTCGCGGGATGATAACAGGTGCGTTACCTTGATTTCTTTATTTTTTGTCCGGTTATGAACAACAAGGATACCGCCAGGTTTTAATTGCTTCTTAATATCCACTAATTCTAAACTATCTCCCTGGTCCAGCACGAGGTAATCATTTTCATCGGTAAAGGTTAATGGCAATATGCCAAAATTAACGAGATTTGACCGGTGAATGCGCGCAAAAGATTTTGCAATAACAGCTTTCACACCCAAATACATCGGGGCAAGCGCTGCATGTTCCCTGCTGGAACCTTGTCCGTAATTTATGCCGCCGACCAAAAAACCGCCGCCTTTTTCTTTTGCCCGTTTCGCAAACTCTTTGTCAATTTTTTCAAACACAAATTCAGAAATAGCGGGAATATTTGATCTCAGGGGCAAGACCTTGGCGCCTGCCGGCATAATGTGGTCGGTGGTGATATTATCCCCTAGTTTCAAAAGGACTTCACCATGCAACGTATCCGGCATGGGTTCTTTTTTAGGCAAAGGTTTAATATTAGGGCCTCTGATTATGGTTACTTGTGCAGGATTTTCAGAAGGAGGGATTATCATGCTGTCATCTATTAAAAATGTTTTCGGATCTTTAATAATAATGGGCATGTCGTAATCTCTTGGATCGCTAATCACACCTCTTATTGCAGTAATGACCGCGGTTTCCGGACTTACCAGATAGACTTTTGCGTCAAGGGTTCCGCTTCTTCCCTCAAAATTTCTGTTAAATGTCCGGACAGTGACGCCTCCGGAAGGCGGTGCTTGTCCCATTCCGATACATGGTCCGCAAGCAACATCCAATATCCTTGCCCCGGCGGTAATTATATCTGTCAATGCCCCGTTTTTCGATATCATTTCCAGTACCTGCCGTGATCCGGGGGAGATGGTTAGGCTGACGTCCGGATGAACTTTTTTCCCTTTTAACATTGCCGCCGCTACCATTAAATCGTGATAAGATGAATTAGTACAACTGCCTATGCAAACCTGATGCACCGTCGTCCCCTGGATTTCTCTCACCTTACAGACGTTATCCGGACTGTGCGGCCGCGCTACCATTGGTTCCAGGGATGAAAGATCAATTTCCACCGTTTCATCATACTGTGCGTTTGCGCTAGCCTTTAAAGGCTGCCAAACATCTTCGCGCCCCTGCATTTTTAAATATTTTTTTGTCTGAGCGTCACTAGGGAAAATGGAGGTAAGGGCGCCAAGCTCCGCGCCCATATTGGTAATAGTCGCACGTTCTGTTACCGTAAGCGTTTTGACTCCCTCTCCGCCATATTCAAAGATTTTCCCGACGCCGCCTTTTACCGTAAGTCTTCTTAATAATTCAAGGATTACATCTTTTGCTGTAACCCAGGGGGACAAGGCCCCGGAGAGTTTTACCAATACAATTTCCGGCATTGAAAAATAAAATGACCCTCCGGCCATTGCAATTGCAACGTCAAGTCCGCCCGCCCCAATAGAAAGCATCCCCAATCCACCGCATGTTGGTGTATGACTATCGGAACCTAACAACGTTCCACCAGGCACAGCGAAACGTTCGAGGTGTACCTGGTGGCAAATACCATTTCCAGGTTTGGAGTAGTATATGCCATATTTGCTTGCAAAGCTTTGCAAAAATAAATGATCATCAAAGTTTTCAAATCCGGCCTGGAGCATATTATGATCGACGTAACTCACCGATAACTTCGTTTTAACTCCCGGCAACCCCATTGCCTCAAATTGTAAATATGCCATCGTGCCTGTTGCATCTTGCGTAAGGGTTTGATCAATAACAATCGCAATCTCGGTTTTCGCCTTTAGTCTGCCGGAAACAAGATGTGAACTTAAAATCTTCTGAACTATATTTTTCCCCATAATTCTGTCCTCCCATACATCTAAAAAAGCGTGTAAAACACTTGCATTTTGTATCTTATATATAAAAGCATGCCGATATAATAAAAAATCCCACCTTTATAAGGGTGGGATTTTTCGTGACTACTTTGAATAAGATTTAACATGTAAACCTATTAATGATTTTCCGGTACTTTTACTAACCCGTGCCCCCCGAAAAGTAGCACATCGATTTCCTGAGGGATTGATATTTTATTGAAATTATGGGATTTATTAGGTCCGTGACATGCTTGGCATTTCACCAGATCGTCAGAGATTAATCCCTGACTACGCATCTTTTGCACCCTTCCAAAAACGGAATTTTCGCTTGAATTTAACTGGGAATGTTCCGGTCCGCCAATATGGCATTTTTCACACGCGTCATAAGCCATCGCTTCGACGGTAGAAAATTTATGGCTTCCGTGACATGCATTGCAACTTCCACCAACCCTGTCGTCTTCATATGTTAAACCCAGCTTATGACACTCTTTGCAACCTTCCATACTAAGCTGCCTTGTAGTAATCACATCATACGTACCACCAAATGCCACCGTACGTCCCTGGAGGTGAGAACTTTCCTGGAACTCTGTAAATTGAGCCATGTGACATTCTCCACAAGCGCTCGCTGACACACGACCGTGTCGCTTTGTGATATATCCATGGTCATCGCCGTGACAGCTAATACAGGTTACCCCTTTTGCAGCATGAGGGCTTCCTGTCCATTGCTTTATGACATCGGGAGTAGCTATCTTATGGCATGCAAAACAATCCGTTTCTTTATATTTGCCATAGGGCTTCACCTTTTTTTCGGCATAAAGCTCGTAAAGGTCTCCTGGCATGTGCGGATGCGCAACGCCTAAATGACAGTCGGTACACATTAATTTTTCTAGTTCCCTTCCATCCTTACTGTGCTTGCTACTCTTTGCAACAAACTCGATATGCGTCTTGTCTTTTGTAAAACCTTCCGCGTGGCAACGTTCGCAATTACCATTTATTATCTCTATGCTGTCTTCGGCAACCTCAATGAGTGAACCGTCGGAAAAGGCTTGAAATGAATGCATTAAGGAGTCATGCGTTCCATCGCTTAACTTTGCGTGTGCGTAACCTTTCAGCCCAGGCCCCACATGACATGCGTGACAATGTTCAACATGTTCATTATTATGTTTCGACGCCATAAAAGATTCGTAATGGATATCCATTTCATGGCAGCTTGCACAAAACTCGTTTGTCTCCGAATAGTGGTATACTTTATTTAACGTGACGAAAAAAACAACGAGAACAATTATGGAGAAGAAGCCTACCAGCTTTTTTCTTCGCTTAATAAACTCTATCAACTGCTTCAACCGCGCCATAGATACCTCCTAAATTTTGTTTAATGAAATCTGCTGCTTTTATATAAAACAATTAACATCTAAATTACAATAATATTAATTATTGCGTGGGATTTGCAGCGTGTAAAAAAGACCTATAACCCATAACGATAACCGCTAAGACGATAGATGACAATGTGGAATTTGCGGTGCTTGTTAAAAAGGATGGTGTTTTCACTACAAGTGAACCACCTTAAAATACACAAAAATCTAAGGGATTCTACCACAAAGCATTTTTATGTTCAAGTCATTTTTTAATTAGTCTGAAGGCAGGAATCATATAACAAAAAGACGGTGATTATGATGATTTTAGGTAACTATTCAGCATAATCTCAGAACCCCCGATCTGGTGGAATTTGATTTGATACCAGATTATATACAAGGCGCGGATTTGTGCCTGGGAATAATGTTTCGGAACTATTAAGTACATCGCATAATTGCTGAACATATCTGTTGTTCCCTGGGTTTGTCATGTTATGAATCGTTATCCTTAAGACGCCATTCTTTTCATCCGGCATTATATCTGCATCTGTCATAAAAATATCATGTCCTTATCACCAATCAACTCGATACCTCTGTAAAAACGCTTATCTGGATAAAATCATGGAAACAAAACCTTCTACCTTTAATGAATTCAAAAACAATCAATTCCCCGCTTGAATTCTCATCAACAAACGCTTTATCAAAGAACGAAGAACTCTCACAAGAATATTTTAAAATTAAATCCGCTCGCTTTAATAAAAAAAACGCCGCTTAATTTTTAACAAAATAATATTTAGAAAAGATCTGTTTTCTCGGATCTAATGTAATACGTGTTCATATTCTTCCTTTGAGGGAGCAAAGGGAAGATATTCCGTTTTTAGTGGAGTATTTTTTAGAGAAAATTTTAGAAAAATTTAAAAAGGTTAAAAGAGTGTTCTCCGAAGAGGCGATGTACGCATTTATGAATTACGACTGGCCAGGCAACATCAGGGAACTGCAGAATATGATAGAAATAGCAGTTGCATTGTCTAAAAGCGAGATAATGAATATTGATGAACTTCCGCTTCCAGTTACCGTGGAAGAATTTGTCGCACTTTCCAGAAATCCGTAAGATGATGAGAGAAGGAAAACATTTATTGTTACTACCCTTGCTGAACAGGAAAAAAATGCCACCTAAATCCTGCAAACGATTTTCGCAATGCGAAAATCAGTATTTTCCACTACCAAGATTGGCAAAAAGCGATAACAGATATCCGTTTTTTAGCAATTGTGGTAGCGCTATTGTACTACTTTAAACA